>JAUQQL010000019.1:30263-33645 GCA_030578315.1 Thermodesulfobacteriota bacterium
TTGATATAGGAATAGTATTTTTTGTGATCTATAGAATTCTTCTTCTTATGCAGGGAACTAGGGCCTTACAGATGATGGCGGGTCTTACTTTTTTAATTTTTCTTTACTTTATTTCAGACCTTTTTAAATTACTTACTTTGCACTGGATTTTAAATACTTTTATGTCTTCTATTTTTATTCTTATTATTATTATTTTTCAAGACGATATTCGTAAAGCTTTAGCTCACATTGGTAGAGCTCCTTTTACTAGATTACAAACACAATTTTCTTATGGGATAGAAGAGGTAGTAAAGGCAGCATCTTATTTAGCAGAAAGGAAAATAGGAGCTTTAATTGTATTTGAAAGAGAGAACAGTTTAAAAGAATTTTTAGAAGGAAGTACTTTACTTGATTCCAAAATTTCTGAAGAACTTTTGATAAGTATTTTCAACCCAAGGTCACCTCTTCATGATGGAGCAGTAATTATAAGTAAAGATAAAGTTTTAGCAGCAGGAGTAATTTTACCTCTTTCTACTAATCCTGATATTGCAAAAGATTTAGGAACTAGACATAGAGCAGCTATAGGTATTACAGAAATAACTGACGCTGTAGCTATAGTGGTTTCTGAAGAAACTGGATATATTTCTATTGCTGTTAGTGGAAAGATAAATAGAGATATTACTCCGGCTACCTTAAGAAAAATACTTTCTCAACTTCTAGGTTTTGAGTCTGAAGCCCCTTGGTGGAAAAGAGTAAAACTTGAATATGAAGAGAGAACATAAACTTAAAATCTTGGCTTTAATTTTAACTATGACGCTTTGGTATTTTATTGTATGGGGAAAACCTGTAGAGAAAACTATAGAAATTCCTATTGAATATTTTCCCTTAAGAAGAAATTACTTAGTAGAAATAAATCCTGCTAATGCTCAAATAAAAGTTTTAGGTACTCGAAGTTCCTTTAGAAATTTTAATCAAGATTCTTTAAAATTTGTTCTTGATATATCTAAGTATTCTTCAGGAGTTTATCAAATAAGACTCCCTATAGAAAAATTAAACTTACCTTCAGAAGTTAAAGTAAAAGAAATAACTCCTTCTTTTGTAACTGTGGTAGTAAAAAAAATAATTACTAAAGAATTCCCTGTAGAGGTAGTATTTGAAGAGGATATAAGTAGTATAAGAAAAGGTAAAATAATTGTAGTGCCTTCATATGTAAAGGTAAGAGGTACTTTAGATGGAATTTATAATTTAAATTTCATTACTACAGAGCCTGTGAGTTTTTATAAATTAGTTGAAAAAAAAGAAATTGAAGTAAATTTAATAATTCCACCAGAAGTAATTGAAATTAAACCAGAAAGGATAAAACTCATTTTTAAAGAAAGCAAGAAAGGAGGTAAAAAATGAAGAAGAAATTATTTGGTACTGATGGGATTAGGGGAGAAGCTAATGTTTTTCCTATGCTTCCTGAATTAGCTCTTCAAGTAGGTAGGGCTATTGGTTATCTCTTTAAAAATCACGCTTTTAGTAAAGTAATTATTGGAAAAGACACTAGACTTTCGGGTTACATATTTGAAGCCTCTTTAGTTGCTGGACTTTGTTCTATGGGAGTTTCTACCTGGCTTGTAGGTCCTCTTCCTACTCCGGCTATAGCTTTTTTAACTAAAGATATGAGAGCAGATGCAGGAATTATGATTTCTGCTTCTCACAATCCTTATTATGACAATGGTATAAAAATTTTTGATAAAGAGGGTTTTAAACTTTCAGATGAACTGGAAGAAAAGATAGAAAATTTAATTTTTGATGAAAAATTTCGAGAAATAAGACAGTATAAAGCTGATTTGGGAAGAGCTTTTAGAATTAAAGATGCTATAGGAAGGTATGCAGTGCATTTAAAATCTTCTATTCCTACTTATATAAATTTTGAAGGGCTCAAGGTAGTGATAGATTGTGCTAATGGAGCCGCCTATCAAGTTGGACCTCAAACTTTAGAAGAATTAGGAGCTGAAGTAATTTCTTTAGGATGTTCTCCTAACGGTTTAAATATTAACGATAATTGTGGAGCCCTTTTTCCTCAAAAATTGAAAGAAAAAGTTTTAAAAAGCGGAGCAAACTTGGGAATAGCTTTGGACGGTGACGGAGACCGTATAGTAATTGTAGATGAAAAAGGTACTTTGGTTGATGGTGATGAACTTTTAGCTCTTTTTGGAATTGAATTGAAAAATAAAGGCCAACTTCTTAAAAACACTGTAGTTGGAACTGTAATGAGTAACTTAGGTTTAGAAAAATTTTTAGTTGAGAGAGGAATTAATTTTATAAGAACTTCTGTAGGAGACAGATATGTAGTTTTAAAATTGAGAGAAATTGGAGGAATTTTAGGAGGAGAAACTTCAGGACATATTATTTTTTTAGATAAAGCTACTACTGGAGATGGCCTTCTTACTGCTTTGAAAGTTATGGCTTTAATGAAAGAAAAGGAAAAACCCCTTTCTGAATTGGTTCACCTATTTGATAAATATCCTCAAGTTATAAAAAGTGTAAAGGTTAAATATAAAAAACCCATTGAAGAAGTAGAAGGTCTTTTAGAAAAAATAAGATTAGTTGAAAAAAGGTTAAATGGAAAAGGTAGAATTCTTATTCGTCCCTCAGGAACAGAACCTAAGTATAGAATTATGGTTGAAGGTGAAAAAGAAGATTTAATAGAGGAGATAGCTGAGGAACTTTCACAGTATATTTTGCAAAAACTAAATTAAAAACTTTTTAAGAAATGAAAAAACTTCTACTTTTCTTTCTCTTGCTTTTTTTCTTATTAGGATATTTGTTTTCTGGATACGAGTTTGTACATTCTAGAAGTTCTATCATTTGTATTTCTTGTATGGGGCTTGAAGAATATGAAAAGTAGAAAATTAGTTCAGATAATTTCTACTTTTTTTCACAATGGATATTTAGGTTTTTTTAATACTTATCAAATTTATAACGGTTTTTTAAAAAATTTCTGTGCCCCTGGTCTTAACTGTCATTCATGTCCTTCAGCTTTATTTTCCTGTCCTTTAGGGATGCTTCAAAACTTTAATATATCTTTAAGGATTTTACCTCTAACTTCTTTGATAGGACCCTTTTTTTATATCCTAGGTTTTTTTTTCCTTTTTGGTTTTATTCTCGGAAGATTTATTTGTGGTTGGCTTTGTCCTTTTGGTTTTTTTCAAGAACTTCTTTATAAAGTTCCGTTTTACAAAAATTATTTAGACTTTAAAATACAAAATTTTTTAAAAATAGGAGTTACTGTGCTTTTAATATTTGTTCTTCCTGTGCTTATAATTTCAGAAACAGGATATGGTATTCTTTGGTTTTGCAAATTTTTGTGCCCTGCAGGAACTTTAGAAGCGGGCTATTTTAATCTTCTTTTACA
>JAUQQL010000020.1 GCA_030578315.1 Thermodesulfobacteriota bacterium
TGGATAGCTTCTTTTTAGCTCTTTGAAGATTCTTAGCAAATACCACTGAGCTTTTTGTTTAGTTAGTCTGCCACTTGTTATAATAACTGGATAGTTAAATATTTTTTCGTATCCTTTTAATGATTCGCTAGCAAGTTTTACTAAATCTTCTAAAGAAATTGGGTTATATATTACTGCTAATTTTTCTTCAGAAATACCAAAGTGATTTTTTAATTCTTTTTTAATTCCTTTAGATACACATATTATTTTGTTTGCCTTTGGATAAAGGATTTTAGATAAAAAATTATAAGGATGGACGGTTTTTCTACCTGATAATTGAGACATATGAACAGAAATAAAAACTTTATGCTTCTTGAAAGCGTTTGCTATGATGTTTACATAGTTTGCTCTTTCAAGAAAGGATAAAACTATGGAATTTTCCTTTATCGCTTTAGATAGTTTTTTTGCGTATACGAGAATATACAAAGTTTTTAATGTAGGGCTGTCGGTTGTTTTATGATTAGAAAGAAAATTAAGTTTCTCTTCAGGCACTTCATACTTTATATCTCTCTCTAAAAGAAAAAATTTTTCCACAGGTAAAACTTTGGATAAATTAACAGCAACTCTTTCAGCTCCACCACCTGCAAGAGAGTTAAGAAGAAAGTACAACTTCATTTTTTGACAAGCCTTTTAATACTTTTCTGTATTCCTCTATAATTTTTTCAATATCAAAGTCCGTTGCTCTTTCTTTAGCTTTATGAGCGTATTCTTGTCTTAGGTTTTCTTTTTGTAAAAATTCGCTTATAACTTCAACCCACATTTTTTCAATTTCATCTAGAGGCTCGTTAGCCTTCTTAAATTTTAGCTTAAAAACAGGCATAAGGACTCCATATTTTGCAAACTCTGGTTTCTCAGTTTGGTATTCAAAATCCGTATCTGGTGCTAGTATTTCTCTTGGACCTGACCTACAGTCAGAAGAAACAACAGGCACTCCACAAGCCATAGCTTCAACAAGAACATTTCCAAAGCCTTCCCACAGGGAGGGGAAGACGAAGAGTTTAGACCTTGCTATGAATTTAAAAGGATTTTTTTGGAAGCCTAAAAAGTAGACATCAAAGGTGTCTGAAGTGGTATTTTTATCCCCAACAAAGGTTTTTAGTTCAAGTTCTTTAGAAAGAGTAACTAAATAGTTCTTTAGTTCTCCGTCTCCAAGAATTACAAGCTTAAGTTCTGGATAGCTTCTTTTTAGCTCTTTGAAGATTCTTAGCAAATACCACTGAGCTTTTTGTTTAGTTAGTCTGCCACTTGTTATAATAACTGGATAGTTAAATATTTTTTCACAATGCTCTAAAGGTTCTCTAACCTTTGAATTTATTTCAGTTAAGTCTAATGGATTGTAAATAGTAATAATTTTCTCAGGATTAAGAGTATCCCTTAGCATGGACAAATATCCCTTTTATGGGCATTTATCCATACTTCGGGTTTAGGGACTGACTGAAAGTAAGAGTTTTTCTCAATCAGTCCCAGTGCCTTACTCCAGAGGCACCTAAACCGCTCACTAAGCAAGTTATTCCTGTAGAGATTTTTTAGGAAAACTTCTACTTGCTTAGTGAGGGCTTTCTCCATACGGTGTAAATGCAAACTCCACTTAGCACGGCTAAGTAGATTTCTGCTTGCATTCACATCCGCATGGAGTTGTTTATTACAGAGCTTACATTCAAACTCACTCCTTGTCTTTCTATTCTCTTTGTCCACATACCCACAATTACTACATGCTTGAGAAGAATAAGCTGGATTTACAAAAATCACTTCTATGCCATATTCTTCGCTTACTTCCTTTAACTTTCTCTTTAACTCCCCAAACCCAAACCTTATAAGCACTCTCTTTACTGTTTTTGGAAAGTTATTTATTACTCTTTGCAAAAATCCTCTAAGATCTTCAAGTATTAGTCTTTGTGGTTTGTATAACTCTATAACTCTATTGATTATTCTCCTTACTTCATTTTTTACGTACTCACTTAGCCTGTGTTGAAGTCTGATGTAACGCTTGCTTTCTGTTGGTTTTTCCCCTCTCCTTTGCATTTCTCTTTGAATTCTGTCTATCTTATCCGCATACTCTCTGACTTTGCTATAAAAAACCTCGCTAAGGTTTATGTCTTTTTTCTTTATCTCTTTCACAAGTCTTAATGTCCCATCTTCTGTTATCTGAACCATGTTTGTTAGCTTTCCACCTCTTTCCTCAAAATACTCGTGAAGTTTCACAGGAAGTTATATAGGCTTTCTCTTTTCATGAGTGGATAGCCTTATCCAAAGGTCAAAAGTTTTGGCTCTCTTTGGGCTTTCCAGCAAGGCACATTTGCTATCTAAAAGCATGGAAACACTTCTAAAACTTGGTCTTTTCCAGCTTTTAAGAATATGCTTGAAAATCTTTTTAGCAAACAGTCTTTCCTCAGGTTCTATCTCATAATCATGCTTTTCTTTGTTTATCCACAGGGCTTTTTCACTTTTTGAAATTAGCCATTTCCTTCTTGAGTTGATGTATAGCAAAACTTTTTTTGTCTTTTCAGGAAGAGAAGAGCTTAGGACAATATCTTTGAACCTGTTTTGCACATTAGACAAGAAACTTTCTAAGGTAGGCACTACAACGTGGTATTGAATGGTGGACTTAAACCTTTCTGAGAGAGGAGAGATTAAATGTTTTATGTTAGCTTTTCTGTTAAAAGAGCCAGTTTTAAAGAATAAAGACCATTGAAAGTTTGCTATAACTTTAGCGGTTTTTCTGTATAGCCTTATGACTTTAGAGATAACACTGGCTTTTTTCTTGGTCATAGGACATAAGACTTCAATAGCTCTATACATCTGTATATAGCCTTGCGGAGAAGGAATAGATAATGGAAATAAAGTCTTGCAAAAGCTCTTGCTTGTCATCTTGAGACGTTCGGACTACCTCTATCCGCTTTCCAAGTTTTCCTAAAAGTGTCTGGATATAATTAAACCCAAACCTTGTAAGCCTATCCTTGTGTTCCACAAGCAAAATATCGTAGTTATCTCTGCTTAAAACTTTCATCAGTTTTCTTCTTTTGTCATTTACTCCAGAACCTATTTCCTTAACTACCGCAACAATTTGATAACCTTTGGCGTTTGCATATTCAATTAGCCTCTGGGCTTGCCTTTCAAGATTGTCTTTGCTTTCATGCTCTGAAACTCTTGCATAGATGATTACTCTATTTGAATGCGTAGATGGTCTTTCTTCTTCCACTATGATAGTTCCAGTAGGCATTTGATATCCTTTGATTAATCCTTGCTTAAACCATCTCCATGCGGTTTTGTAGCTTACACCCTTTTTCTTAGCATAGTCTGATAACTTCATAAGAAATAATTTAACTCATTTGTCTATGTTTATCAACAGCTTAAAATATTGGTCGCTAAGACTGGCTTGTAGGTATTAATTTAACCAGAACAGTCACCCTTCGGTTAAATACTTTTAAGGAAGTTTGGTCAGTGGGTAGGGTTCAGACTCCTGTTTTGTATTTACTTTTTAAAAGAAGTGAGGAGAGAAGAAATTTTAAGCCCAAAGACTATGTGATTATTAAAGGTATTTTTGAGTTAGATGGAAATAAATACGAAGGGATCTTAGTTAGTGATTCACAAAAGGTGGAAGGCGATTTGGAAGAAGATTTAAAGGAATTAGAAAAGGATAGTAAAGAAAAAGAAGAAAAAATCTATACAATAGTAACTACCTTAAAGCAGGAGGAAAAAGGAAGGGTTTTAGAAATAAAGAAAATTTTGAGAAAAGAGCCATCTCTACATCTTTTTTCTTTAACAAGTTTGCAGATATTTATGAATGCAAGATTTGGTTGGAAAGCGGCAAAGACTCTTCGTATTTTACAGGCTTTGTATGAAAGGGGGGTTAGTTAGCTACCCACGAACAGATTCTAAGTTTCTTGGAGAGGCAAATAAAAATCTGGTTATAGGGATACTAAAAAAGTTTAGTCGGCAGTTTATCGTGTAGGAAAGAAAGTTTTTGATAATACAAAGCTTACGGATCATCATGCAATTATTCCTTTTGAAGAGTCTGGGAAAGAACTTTTATCTTACGAGAGACTTCTTTATGAAGAGATTAAAAAAGATTTTTTGCGGTATTTTGTCCAGATTGTGAATGTGAAGTTTGGATAGTTAAGACTGAGGTTGGAGGTTATGTATTTAAAACAAGGGGTATAAGGGTAATTCAGAAGAGTTGGAGGGAATTTTTATGATATAGTAAGGGAAGTGGATTTAAGATTTTTAAAGGAGAAAAAGAGGTAAGGGTTGTGAGAGATAGAGGTAGTGTCAAGTTTTTTGTGTATGGAATTGTTCTGAATTTGTATTAATTCTAATTCTCTTATCTCTGTATCTTCTTAATCCGCCTCTTCTTATATCTTTCATTCATCTCTTTAATCACTAAGTACATCACCTTCTCCGCTGAAACTTGACCAGGAAATACCTCTCTCCTTTAGCTCTCGTAAAATATCCTTCCAAACCTCGGCATTTTCTTCCTCACTACCTGATATACAAAAACTTAATATCTCCTTGTAACTCTCTTCACTTATACCCATCACCACATACACTACCTCACCAGACACCAACCTCTCCTTATCTTCAAATAAACTCCATTTACATAAATTACTGGATACCATACGCCAAACATCCACCTTGATACATAGCTAAGATTAGCTCTTCAAAAGAAAAAAGCCATTTCCTACATCCTTTTTTCCTTACAAAAAAGTTCTCTTTCAAATAAGAAAAGTGTTTCTAAAAATTTTTTCATCCTCCTCTGAAATCTTCTGAGTGATCAAATCCATAAGCCTTTGCTTTTTGTCCAGAATGTTGTATAATTTCCATTAGAGTTGTGTAGAGCTTTTTCTTCATGGGTTCCTCCCTCCTGAGAGTATTTTAAAATCTGTAGTTAGAATGGAGCTCTCAGGAGGGAATTTTATTAAAAATTTCTTAATTTTTCCCATCTTCAAATCCCTTTTCGCCATACACAATTTTTTAATATACTACCTTTATATGTTTCAAATTTACGACTCTGTTTTGACCAGTCGTAGTTTTGAAACCCTCTTAGGCATTACTCTTATCGTTCTTTTCTTTTATTTTCTAAACAATTTTTTAAACTGGTCTCGTTCTCAAGCCTTACTCTATGTAAGTAGGGTAATAGATGACAGGCTAATTCCTCGGATATTTCCTGCTCTAATTGATAGTGTGATAAAAAGTGGTTCAACCGCCTCCTCCCAAATTTATGCTGATATAGCCACTTTAAGACAATTTTTAACGGGAACTCCTATCTTTGCTTTCTTTGATTCTCCCTTTTTCTTTATCTACTTAGGGGTCATCTTTCTCATTCATCCTGTACTTGGTCTTTTTGCAGTTTTCTCAGTAGCCTTGCACACTTGTCAAGTGTGCAAGAGGGTGTTTTTTACTTCTTGAATGTTAATTTTGACAAGCCAACCGTTTTTACTTTTTACGACTCCTATCCTATTGATATTTATTAGAAGGTTAGGAAGAAGTCAAAGTCAAAATAGGTTAAAAAAGGTAATTACACTTAAAAATTAGGTGTTAAATTTTTGTTAGAACTATTTGAAAATTTTAGATGAGGTTTTGAAGTTCTTGACCTACAAGCCGGCGGTGGGGGTCGAACCCACGACCTGTGGATTACGAATCCACTGCTCTACCTCTGAGCTACGCCGGCAAACTTATAATCCATTTACTTAAGTTGAAAATTTCAACCTTTTAACCAATTTAATTTTAATTTTAATAAAAGTCAAGGTTAAATAGACCGAAAATTATTACCGAATTACCTTTTGATATTTCTATACATTCAATAATTAGTTCTTAATGCCTTGAAAAATTTTTAAAAATGGTTAATTTTAATTAAATTAGCATATGTGAAAATTGAGGCATTTTTGATTAAAATTTTTATTGTTTTAAAATTTTAAAAAATAAAAAATTTAAAAATGAAAGAATAATTTAAAAAATTTTTAAATTTTTGTTAACTATTTATCAATTTCTATTTTAAATTAAACTTGCCAAAATTCTTTTATAAGAGAAAATTTGATAATATCTTAAACTTAAAGTTAGTCTTGTGGGTTTCAAGAGGGGATGTGAAATTTTGAACAATTTTTTGTTATTTTTAAAGAGATATTAAAAAATTTTAAAAAAGAGGTGACTGAGTAGAAATGCCAATTAAAGATTTAGAAGAAAAAATTTTACAATTAGGCAAATCAGGGCAACTCACTTATGACCTTTTAAATCGTATACTTCCTGAAGAGTATAATGACCCTGATAAAATGGAAGAAATTTTTGACTTACTTGAAAGTTATGGAATTGAACTTAAAGAGCTTGACCCTTATGAAAGAGAGGAATACATAGAAAAGAAAGCTCAGGATAAAATCAAGGAACTTTCTTCTTTTATGGAGGGAGAACTTGAAGAAGAAGAGGTGGTAACAGAACCTGGAAGTGAAGAATTACTTTCTATGTATCTTAAGGAAATGGGTAAATACGAACTTTTAACTCCCGAAAGAGAGGAAGAATTGTCTAAACAAATTAGGGAAGGATTTTACACTATTATTGAAACTATAAAAAACACTAGTGGTTACTGTAAGGAAATTAAAGAACTTAAAGAACAAGTTGAAGAGTGGCAAAAAAAGGATCCAAATTTAAAACCCAAAAAAACTTATGTAAATTATTTAGAAAAAATGGTTGAGAAATGTGAAAAAAAATATACTAAGCCAGAAATTAAATCTTTTTGCAATAAAATTAAAAAGTGTATAGAGCAGATAGAAAAAGCCAAAGACGAAATGGTAAAGGCTAACTTGAGGTTAGTAGTTTCTATAGCTAAAAAATATGTAAGACAGGGTCTTTCTCTAGCTGACCTTATTCAAGAAGGAAATCTTGGATTAATGAGAGCAGTATACCGGTTTGACTATAGAAAAGGGAACAAATTTAGTACTTATGCTTCTTGGTGGATTAGACAGTCTATAACTAGAGCTATTTTAGATAAAACTCGGACTATAAGACTTCCTGTTCACTTTTTAGAACTTAGAAATCATGTTTTTAAAGCTTTTTACGAGCTTTCTAAGGAATTGGGAAGAGAACCTACTCCTGAAGAACTTTCTCATAGAACAGGAGTTCCTTACGAAAAAATTTTGGTTATTTTTGAAACCTCTAAAGAGCCGGTATCTTTAGAAACTCCTATAGGGGACGAAGAAAGCACTTTAGGAAATTTCATAGAAAACAAAAAAAGCCCTTCTCCTTACGAAAATACTCGTAAGAAAAATATATCGGAAAAAATTAAAAAGTTTTTAGCCACTCTTTCTCCTCGCGAAGAAAAAATTATTCGTATGAGGTTTGGACTGGGAGAATATGAAGGTTATACTCTAGAAGAAATCGGTTATATGTTTAAAGTCTCTCGGGAAAGAATAAGACAGATAGAAAAAAAAGCTTTGGCTAAAATGAAACAGCTTGCTAAGAAAGAAAATTTCGACCTCAGAGATTAAAATAAACTTACTTGTTTGGGTTTTTTAGGTTTGGGAGCAATTACTTTTATAGGAAAGTTTTTAAAGTAAGAAGATAAGCCTTTTTTAAGGGTAAAGTTTAGAACTTTTCTTTCTTTAAGTGCTGTAAAGAAAAAGCCTTTTCTAGCCCTTGTTAAAGCTACATAAAGAAGTCTTTTTTCTTCTTCCTCAAAAGTATCCTTGAAAATTTTTAAAGGTATAAGCTCTTCTTCAGCTCCTACCAAAAATATATAATCTGCTTCTAATCCCTTGGCACTGTGAATGGAAAGAAAATTTATACCTTCACTTTCTGGAAAAATTAGGTCAAAGGTGTCCAAGTTTTTGAGATAAAACCAAAATTTTTCTTCCTCTTCACCACTTAAGTACCACACATTTTTTATAAAATTTTCTATCTCTAAAGAAAAAGATTTTTCAAGTAAAACTTTTTTCAAATTTTTAAAATTACTAAGTTCTTTAAGAACTGCTTGAATCTGATTTAAATGCTTACTAGCTTCCTCTTCAGGAAACTTTACAGGAAATCCCTCACTTAAAAGATGTTCTCGAAGAAGTTTGAAAACCTCTCTAATTCTACTTAGGACAAATATTTGAGAAGGTGAAGTTGATGTTTGTTTAGCTTCTTCTAAACTTAAACCTCCTAGTAATTCTCTTATAAGTTTGCTTAGGAAATTATTTTCCTCTCGGACATTTTCTAAGAGAAAACCTTCTACTACTCCATTTTTTTGAACTCCTCTAAAAGAAACTTCTGCCCAGGGAGAAACTTTAAATTTTTCTGCGTAATGAAGAACTATTTCAGGACATCTGAAGCTTAAGGAAAGAGTAAGTTTTTTGAGGTTAGGTTTAAAGTTATCTAAAAAGTTTTTAAGATAGTTTAAGTCTACTCCTTTAAAACTATATATAGACTGATAAGGATCTCCAAAGAAAATAAAAATTGTTTTTTTAAAGTTAGTTAAAAAATTTAAAAGGTCATAAGAAAGGTCTTGGAACTCGTCAACTATAATAAAACCTTCTTCAAATCTTTTAGGGACTTTTTTAATCTCGTAAAGAAGAAGGTCAAAGTCTAAAACACCTTTCTTTTTTAGGTATTCAAAGTAAATAAATCTATTTTTAAAATTTTTAAGTGGTTGTTTTTGACCTGGAAAAAGACTTTTTAAGATTTTTTTCTTTTCTTCTTCAGAAATTATAAGAGGCGACTTTCCGTGATATTCTCTCCACAGGTCGTAAGCCAAACCGTGAAAAGTATCTACTTTTATAAAATTCAAATTTGCAATTTTTAATTTTTCTTTTAATTCTTGAGAAGTTTTTACTGCGTAGGTTAAAACTAAAATCTTTTCTGGAGAAACCTCTTGGTATTCTAAAAGATATTTAATTTTTCCAAGTAAAGTATAAGTCTTGCCTGTTCCCGGACCAGCTATTACTAAAAGATCACCTTTTTCTGAAATAATTTTCTTTTGTTCCTCGGTATACCTTTCAAACACTAATTAAGTATTATAACACCTTTTTGAAAAATCAAAAAAAATTGATAGAATTAAGGTTTAATGATTGTAGCAGTAATTCCTGCAGCTGGGGAAGGAAAAAGGGTAGGACTTTTACCGCCTAAACAGTTTTTTCCTATAAATGGAATTCCTCTCATAGTTTATACTTTACAAGTATTTGAATATCATCCTCAGATAGATGAAATTATAGTAGTTACTTCTTCTTCTTATTTAAACTATTTAGAAGATCTTATACTTAAAAAGGGGTTTAAAAAAGTTAAAAAAATAGCTCTTGGAGGTCCAACTAGACAGACTTCAGTTTGGTCTGGAGTTAGAAAAGCTCCGGAAAATACAGAAATATTTTTGGTTCACGATGCAGTGAGACCTTTTGTTAGTAAACACCTTATTGATAAAATTATTGACGCTACACTAAAGTATCAGGCAGCTATTCCAGCTGTTCCTGTAAGAGATACTTTAACCCAAAAAGAAAATGGATGGTTAAAAAAAATCCTCCCCAGAGAAAACTTATACCACATCCAAACTCCTCAAGGGATAAAGGCAGAAATCTTAAAAAAGTGCTTAGAAATAGCTGAAAATAAAAATTTAACCTTTCCTGATGAAAGTTCTTTACTTCTTTATTTTGGTTATCCAGTTAAAATGATAAAAGGTTTTTTTTTGAATTTCAAAATTACTTATTTGGAAGACTTACTACTTGCTCAAAAACTAATAGAAAGTAAAATATTTTTTTCGTTAGAAAATTTGGAAACAGATGGAACTAGTCTGGTTAAATAATCTTCCTCAAGAACCTAAGGAATTTTTACAGTACTGTAAAACTCAGTTTAAACTCCCTTTAGAGGATATTTGTAAACTTTATCACTTAACTTTAAGAATAACTTCTTTAAGCGACAGTCCAATTTACAAATTTTTAGAAAGAACCCCTTCCCATATAAAATTTGATGAAATAGGAAAACGAGAGTTTATTTTAACTTTTTCTGTTTTTACTTTAAGAAATCTTTTAAGAGAGCATCTAGACTTGAGACTAGTAAAGACCTTGTTTTTAGTTTTATCTAAAAAACTTCCCAAAGAGTTTTTTAAAGATTGTATGCCTAAACACTCTATTCTAGCTTCTCAGGATTTAATTATAGAACTTTTAAGTGATAAGGAAAAACAATTTTTACCAGCTCACTTAAAAGCTAAACACTTTTCGCTGATCTTTGAAATAAAAGGTCGTTGTGAGGAGGTAATTTCTGTTTTTCCTTTTTTAGCAATTTGGGTAATAAAAAATTATGCCCAACATTACGAAATTTTGACTCCCCTTTCTATTTCGGAGTTCGTTATCCTTTCCATTAATTCTGAAAAAACTAATTTATTAAAGGAGCAAGTTGAAAATCTTTTGGAAAAAATTAAAGCTTTCTTTCCAGACTGTTTTATATAAAAAATTAATTAAAGGAGGTTTAAAAGTTTTATGGGAAAAAATCTTACTTCAAAAATTATAGAGCTTCACTTAGTTTCGGGAAAAATGATACCTGGAGAAGAAATAGCTATAAAAATTGACCAGACCCTTACTCAAGATGCTACAGGCACTATGGTTTATTTAGAATTTGAAGCTATTGGTATTAAAAGAGTAAAAACTGAACTTTCTGTTTCTTATGTAGACCATAATATTTTACAAACTGACTTTAAAAATGCTGACGATCATAGATATTTGCAAAGTGTAGCTAAAAAGTATGGAATCTGGTTTTCTAAACCGGGAAATGGAATTTGTCATCAGGTTCATTTAGAAAGATTTGCCGTTCCTGGGAAAACTCTTTTGGGTTCTGATAGTCATACTCCTACAGCTGGTGGTTGTGGAATGTTAGCCATAGGAGCTGGGGGTCTTGATGTAGCTATGGCAATGGCTGGTAATCCTTTTTATCTGAAAATGCCTAAAGTCGTAGGAATTTATCTTTACGGAAAGCTTAATCCCTGGGTTTCTGCTAGGGATATAGCTCTTTATCTTTTGTCTAAACTTACAGTAAAAGGAGGATTAGGAAAGGTTTTAGAGTATTTTGGACCCGGAGTTAAAGAATTGAGTGTTCCTGAAAGAGCTACTATATGTAACTTAGGAACTGAGATGGGAGCAACTACAAGCCTGTTTCCTTCAGATGAAAATACTTTAACTTGGCTTAAGGCTCAGGGAAGAGAAAAAGATTTTGTTAAGTTACAACCTGACGAAAATGCTTCGTACGATGAAGTAATAGAAGTTGACCTTTCTCAGCTTGAACCTCTTTGTGCCTGCCCATCTTCTCCTGATAAGGTTAAAAGGGTAGTTGAAGAGGCAGGTAAGCCGGTTTCTCAGGTAATTATAGGTTCTTGTGCCAATTCCTCTTTAAAAGACTTGCTTTTAGTGGCAAAAGTTTTAGAAAAATACAGGGTTCATCCTGAGGTTTCCTTTGAAGTAAATCCTGGTTCCCTTCAGGTATTAGAAAATTTGGTTGCTCTTTCAGCTTTTCAGAATCTTTTGAAAGGAGGTACAAGAGTTCATCAATGCGGATGTTTGGGATGTATTGGCATGGGACAAGCTCCTCCTACACAAAGTATTTCTTTAAGAACTTTTACTAGAAACTTTCCAGGACGTTCGGGCACTAATCCAGACTTCGTTTATTTAGTTTCTCCAGAAACAGCAGTGGCTTCTGCTGTAAAGGGAGTTATTACAGACCCTAGAGAACTTGGAGAATATCCCCAAATAAAACTTCCTGAAAAATTTGTAATTAACGACTCCCTGTTAATTCCTCCTTTACCGGAAGAAGAGGCTCAGAAAGTTGAAATTTTAAGAGGACCTAACATTGTGCCCTTGCCTTATTTTGACCCTATTCCTCAAGACCTGGAAGGAATTTTTCTTTTAAAAGTTGGAGACCACATCACTACAGATCACATCATGCCGGCTGGAGCAGAAATCCTTCCTTTAAGGAGTAACCTTCCTGCTATAAGTAAATATGTTTACAGAAATTTAGACCCAGAATTTTCCGAAAAAGCTTTAAAATTAAAAGAAAAGGGATTGGCAGTGGGAATAATAGGAGGAGAAAACTACGGTCAGGGCTCTTCAAGAGAACACGCAGCCTTAGCACCCAGATTTTTAGGAGTACGAGTTAAGTTAGTTAAAAGTTTTGCCAGAATTCACAGAAGTAACCTTATAAACTTCGGTATTTTGCCTCTCATTTTTGAAAATAAAGAAGATTATAATAAAATAGAAGTAGGAGATAGGTTTCTAATAAAAAATTTAAGAAAAGCCTTAGAAAATGGAAGTAAAAGAGTAGAAATCAGTTTTAAAAATAAAAATTCTATATGGGCTTTGGTAGACCTTACTGAAAGAGAAAAAGCTTGTATTTTAGCAGGTTCCCTCTTAAATTTGGTCAAAGAAAAAAGTTTATGATTTTTTTAATGGTAATTACTCTTTTAGCCTTTAGTTTATTCCAAGCTAAACATTTTTTAAAGCCTAACCTTCAACCTCAAATTTTCTTAAATTGTCAAGAAGGAGAGCTTAGCATTTATGTTAAAAAACTTAAAGAAAAAATAAAAAAAGACTTAAAAGACAAAGTTCCTGAAGAATTCGTAGAAAATTTATTTTGTTCTTCCAATCTTGTTTACTTCCCAGAAATTATGAATAAAAGTCTTACTTGGAAGGAAACTGCTTTACCTTATCATCAGTTTCTAGAGGATGCTCGAATAAGTAGAGCTAAGGAATTTCTTAAACAAAATCAAGAACTGCTAGAAAAAATAGAAAAATTTTTTAATGTAGATAAAGAAGTTATAGTAGCTATTTTTTTAGTGGAAACTGATCTAGGTAAAAATACGGGAAATTATACGGTTTTTAATGTATTTTTAAGTTTAGCTCTTTCTGGAGAAAGAGAATTGTATGAAAGATTTATAGACTCAAAAAAAATTTCTCTAGAAGAGGAAACCATTAGAAAAAGGTGGGAAAAAAGAAGTAAGTGGGGTTATAATGAACTTCTTTACTTTATAGAAATAATTTACAAAAACAAATGGGACCCTTTTTATTTAAAAGGTTCTATTTTTGGAGCTTTTGGATATCCTCAATTTGTTCCCAAAAGTTATGTAATTTACGGATACGACTGGAATCAAGACGGGAAAATTGACCTTTACGAAATTCAGGACGCTTTAGCAAGTATAGCTAATTATCTTAATAAAGAGGGTTATAAAAAGACAATGTCTTATGAAGAAAAAAAGAAAATTATTATGAAATACAATATAAGTGAACCTTACGCTAATACTGTATTAGCTATAGCACAAAAATTAAAAAATGCAAATTATTAAAAGAGAAGTAGAATTTAGAATTAAAAAATTTAAAGAAAGTATTAAAGCTCAAAAGCTGTCTGCAGCTCTTATTGTTTCACCTTTAAACATTTTTTACTTCACTAACACTTTTGCAAGAGGGATTTTATTTATTTCTCAAAACGAAGTAAAGCTTTTGGTTAACAGACCTTGGGAAAGGGCTAAAAAAGAAAGTATAGTTCCTTCTGAATTTTTAAAAAGTTTAAAAGGCTTACCTTCTATTTTAAAAAACTTAAAAGGTAGTTCCATAGGATTAGAATTTAATGCTTTATCCCCTGAGCAATACTTTAAATATCAAAAGCTTTTAGAAGATTTTAAAATTGAAAAAATAGATTATCTTATTTTGGAGCAGAGGATGATTAAGTCTTCTTATGAAATTTTTTGTATTAAGCAGGCGGGTAAGCTTTTGGCAAAGGCTTTAAGAAGGGCTTTAAAAAGCTTTAAACCAGGAATGTCTGAACTTTTAGCTAGTGCGCTTCTGGAAAAAGAGCTTAGAAGTTTAGGACATCCAGGTATAATTCGTTCTTTGTATGGATTTGAACTAATTTACGGACATCTTATTTCTGGAAAAGAAGCTTTAACTCCTGTATACTTTTCAACTGGACAGGGAGGAAAAGGGATTCCAGGTTTTCCTTCAGGAGCAACTCAGAAAAGATTAAGAAGAAAAGAACCTATTTTGATAGATTTTGGAGGTTATTTTAGAGGTTATTATATTGACCAGACTAGAATGGTAAGTTTTGGAAAAGTTCCCAATGCTGAGTCTTACTTTAACTGTGCTTTAAATATTTTAAAAACTTTAGAGAAAGAAGTAAAGGAGGGGATTACGGCTTCTGAGGTTTTTGAAAAAGCTTTTTACTTAGTTGAAAAGGAAGGACTTAAAGATTATTTTATGAATCATGGTGGAGCTCTAAGCTTTGTGGGACATGGAGTGGGGCTTCAAATTGATGAACCTCCGGCTTTAGCTAAAAACCAAAAAGTTGTACTAAAGGAAAATATGGTAATAGCTTTAGAACCAAAATTTCATGTACCTAAACTAGGAGTTATTGGATTGGAAGAAACTTTTGTAGTGACACGAAAAGGGCTTAAAGCCCTTAATTCTTTTCCCAGAGATTGGATTTACTTATAAAAAATTCTAAAGTTAAGGGTTCTAGTTATGAAAAAAACAAAGAAACTTCATACTAAGTTTATTTTTATTACAGGAGGGGTTTTGTCCTCCTTAGGAAAGGGATTAGCTGCAGCTTCAATTGGTGCACTTTTAGAAGCTCGTGGCTTAAGGGTAACTTTCTTAAAATTGGATCCCTATATAAATGTAGACCCTGGAACTATGAACCCTTTTCAGCACGGAGAAGTCTATGTTACTGAAGATGGAGCAGAGACAGATTTAGACCTGGGACATTATGAGAGATTTACTTCAGCTTCTATGAGTGCCAAAAACAACTATACTTCCGGTAAAATATACTATTCAGTGATCACTAAAGAAAGAAAGGGAATTTATTTAGGTGGTACTGTACAAATTATACCTCACGTTACAGATGAGATAAAATCTTGTATTTTAGACTTAGCTAGTCCCCAAATTGATGTAGCAATAGTAGAAGTAGGTGGAACTGTGGGAGATATTGAAAGTCTTCCTTTTTTAGAAGCTATAAGGCAGCTAAGATACGACCTAGGTAAAGAAAACACTCTTTACATTCACCTAACTTTCGTTCCTTACATTAAAACAGCTGGGGAATTAAAAACCAAGCCTACTCAGCACAGTGTAAAGGAATTGCGAGCTATAGGTATTCAACCAGACATACTTCTTTGTAGAACTGACAGATTTTTACCTCCAGAAATTAAAAAAAAGATAGCTCTTTTTTGTAATGTAGAAGAAGATGCAGTTATTACTGCAAAAGATGTGGAATGTATTTACGAGATTCCTCTTATTTTTCATCAAGAAGGTTTGGACGAGAAAATAGTAGAATTGCTCAATATCTGGACAAGAGAGCCTGATCTTTCAATCTGGCAGGAAATTGTAAGAAATTACAAAAATCCCCAAGACAGTGTAACCATTGCTATAGTGGGAAAGTATGTAAATTTAAAGGATTCGTATAAATCTTTAAATGAAGCTCTAATTCATGGAGGACTTGGAAACAATTTAAGAGTAAATTTGAAATATGTAAGTTCTGACACACTTACCTCTGAAAATTTAGAAGAAGTTTTCAAAGATGTAGAAGGCATTTTGGTTCCTGGAGGTTTTGGAATAAGAGGAATAGAGGGTAAACTTTTAGCCATTCAATATGCTCGCGTCAATAAGATACCCTTTTTCGGAATCTGCTTGGGAATGCAACTTATGATAGTTGAATTTACAAGGAATGTGTTAAAATGGGAAAATGCTCATTCTACTGAGTTTGATAAGACTACTCCTTATCCTGTAATTTACTTGATGAAAGAGTGGTATAACTATAGGACAGGATGTATAGAAAAAAGAGACGAAGGGTGTGACTTAGGGGGTACTATGAGGCTTGGAAGCTATCCTTGTAAACTTTTAAGGAATTCCAAAGTTTGGAAAGCCTACGGATGCGACGAGGTTTTTGAAAGACATAGACATAGATACGAATTCAACATTATTTACAGAGAAGCTCTAGAGAAAGCTGGACTAAAAGTAGTAGGTATTTCCCCAGATGAAAAATTAGTAGAAATTGTAGAACTAGAAGACCATCCATGGTTTATAGGAGTTCAATTTCACCCAGAATTCAAGTCAAAACCCTCTGCCCCTCATCCCCTGTTTAAAGATTTCATTCGTGCAGCTTACGAATATAAAAACCAAAAAAGGGAAAAAAAGTGATAGACCTTCATGTGCACTCTAATGCCTCAGATGGAACCTTTTCACCTTCGGAACTGGTGTACTTAGCTAAAAAAGAAGGAATTTTGGCTTTAGCTATAACTGATCATGATACAATAAGCGGACTAAAAGAAGGTTATAAAACTGCTTTGGAAGAAAACCTCCCTTTTCTTTGCGGAGTGGAAATTAGTGTAAAAATTGACGGACCAGGGCACTTTCACCTTCTAGGTTACTTTTTAACCCCTGAACTTAATGAACTTGAAGAGGTTTTAACAAAATTAAAAATAGCTCGAAACGAGAGAAATATCAAAATGATAGAAAAACTTAGAAGCCTAAAAATAGATATAACTTTAGAAGAACTTATGAAAAATGTTAAAGGAGAAATTGGAAGACCTCACATTGCTAAACTTTTAGTCAAAAAAGGAGTAGTTAAAACCTTTGAAGAAGCCTTTGAAAAGTATCTTAAGAAAGGTGCTCCAGCTTATGTTCCCAAAGCTCTTCTCTCTCCTGAGGAAGCTATAAAAATTATTTTAAAAGCTAAAGGAGTACCAGTTATGGCTCATCCCTTTACTTTAAACTTGCCCCCCTTAAAGTTAAAGAATTATTTGTTAAAGCTCAAAGAAGTAGGACTTCAAGGAGTAGAAGCTTATTACCCTGAACACACACCTCAATATACTAAATTTCTCATAGAGTGCGCTCAAGAATTAGGCCTCTTAGTTACAGGAGGAAGTGACTTTCACGGTGAAAACAAACCCCACCTTTTTTTGGGAAAAGGTAAAAATAATCTTAAAATACCCTTCGAATGTTTTACTCAATTGCTAAAAATCCTTGAAAAACTTTAAATAAAGATTAAAATACTTAATAAATAAAATTAATAAATGTCAATAAATAGAGGAAAAAGAAATGAAAAAAGAAGAGTTGGTAGAAAAGATTTTGGAATTAAAGAGAAAAAGAAAAGCTATTATTTTAGCTCATAATTATCAACCTTGTGAAATTCAGGATATAGCAGACCTAAGGGGTGACTCTTTAGAGTTAAGTCTTAAAGCTAGTAAAACTGATGCTGAAGTAATAGTATTTTGTGGAGTTTTTTTTATGGGAGAAACTGCTAAGATAGTGTCTCCAAAAAAAAAGGTTCTTCTTCCCGTGTTAGATGTACCTTGTGAAATGGCTAACATGATTCTTCCTAAAGATGTTTTAGAATTAAAAGAAAAGTATCCTGATGCTCCAGTGGTTACCTATGTTAATTCAACTGCTGAGGTTAAAGCTTTAAGTGATATATGTTGTACTTCGGCTAATGCTGTAAAAGTAGTGGGCACTTTTAAAGAAAAAAGAATTATAATGCTTCCGGATATGAATCTAGCTCAGTATACTCAAAGATTTTATCCCGATAAAGAAATTATTTTTGGAGATGGATTTTGTCCTTTTCACCATCTTTTAACTGCTAAAGAAGTTTTAGAGTGTAAAAAAAAATACCCTTCAGCTGTTTTTATTGCTCATCCAGAGTGTAAACCAGAAGTTATAGACTTAGCAGATTATACAGCCTCAACAAGTGGAATGTTAAAGCTTGCTAGAAGCTTACCTCATAAAGAATTTATTATAGGAACCGAAGTTGGACTTCTTTATCCTTTGGCTAAAGAAAATCCAGAAAAAAAGTTTTATCATCCTGCGCCTGATAAAATGGTTTGTCCTTCTATGAAAAAAATAGGTTTGAAAGAACTTTACGAAGCTTTAGCAGAACTTAAATATGAAGTGATTCTTCCTGAGGAAATAATAAATAAAGCCTACAAAGCTGTGAAAAGAATGCTAGAGGTAGTTTAAGGTCTTAGCGATTAGTTTCTTAAAATATTAACAATTATGAACAAGTGAGGTAAATTATTTTTATGAAGTTATCTGAGTATGCAAAGAAGAAAGGCTACTTACAAAGAAGATATTCAAGCACGTACTTAAAAGTTGTAAAAATCTAAATTTAAAAGTGTGTCCATGCTTATGTATAGTAAGTGTGCTTGTAAGATTTGGACTTGGAGAATTAAGGAGCATGTAGCAACTGTGGATATGTAGACAAAGAAAACAAAAAGACAAGAAGTGAGTTTGAGTGCAAGCTATGTGGTAGAAAACTTCATGCGGATGTGAATGTTAGCAGAAACTTGTTTAACCGTGTTAAGTGGGGCTGGAGTTTACGCTGTATGGAGAAAGCCTTTGTTAAGCAGGTAAAGGAGTTTATAAAGAGCCTACTTGATGAGCGATATAGGTGCCTCTGGAGCAAGAAACTGGGGCTGGTTGATAAAAACAGATACTTTCAGTCAGTTCCTAAACCTGAGGTGTGGATAGGTGTTCATATAAATGAGGTATTCGTCTACACTGAGGGATACTCTTTATGAAATCTAATCCTTGGTTTGATAAGTGGGCTAAAAAGGCTAAAGAACTTGGATATCCTGCTCGGTCGGTTTTTAAACTTATTGAAATTCAAGAAAAATTTAAGATCCTTAAGGCAGGAGATACCGTGTTAGATTTAGGAGCTGCTCCTGGTTCGTGGTCTAAGTATGCTCATCAAGTAGTAGGTGAAAAAGGCAAAGTAATAGGGGTAGACTTAGAGGAAGTTAAGGTTAATTTTCCTAACTTTTTCTTTCTTAAAAAAAATATTTTTGAACTAAGTTCTGAGGAAGTAAAAGCCTTGGGAATTGAAAAAGTTGATGTAATTTTAAGCGATTTAGCTCCTAAAACCACAGGAAATAAGTGGGTGGACCACATAAAGTCTGTAGAGCTGGTGGAAAAAGCTTTAGAAATTTCTACAGAACTCTTAAAAGAAGGAGGACATTTAGTGGCTAAAATTTTTGAAGGACCTCAAACACCACTTTTAAGAAAAAAGTTGGAAAAAATGTTTCAAAAAGTTAATCTTTTTAAGCCTAAAAGTTCAAGAAAAGAAAGTAAAGAAATTTTCTTTATTGCTAAAAATTTTAAAAGAAGTTTTCTGTAAAGTATCTTTTAAAAAAAACTTCAAGTGCTAAATTAAATCTAAACTTATAAAAACAGGAGTTTATTTTGCGCTTTGTTCATACTTCTGATTGGCACTTAGGCAAGATTTTTTTTGGAAAAAAAATTTTAGAAGAACAAAAGAAGTTTTTTGAAAATAGTTTTTTTCCTCTTTTAAAAGACATCAAACCAGACCTTTTAGTGGTTACTGGAGATTTGGTTGATAAACCTGTTCCCGATTATGAAACATTAAAAATTTTGGAAGAAATTTTGCGTCAACTTTTTGAGTTTAAAATTCCTACTTATATAATTCTTGGGAATCACGATTCTAAAAGAATAAGTCTTTACAAGGATTTTTTGAAAACTTTTAACTTAATAATTGAAGACACTTTGACTTATTTCTTTAACCCTTTAGAATTTAAGTCTTATCAAAGCGAGAAGTTTTATTTTTACTTGTTTCCTTATACTTCTTTTTTTGAGCTCAAAGAATGGGTAGAAAGGATTTATAAAGATTCGTTTAAAAAAATTTTTACCTCTAAACCTCAGATATCTTTTAAAGATCTGTTGTTTTTTTTATTTTCTAAGCTAACTCTTAAAAAACCAGCTGTATTTTTAGGACACTTTGCAGTAGAAAAAAGTATCTTTAGCGGGGAAGAAGAGGCATTAAAGTGGATAGGAGGAGAAGAGGTTTTTCCTGTTTTTCTTTTGAAGGACTTTGACTTGGTCTTTTTAGGCCACTTACATCGCCTTCAAAAAGTTGACCACTTCATTTACTACTCAGGTTCTATAATGCCTTACAGTTTTGAAGAAGCTTCTTATAAAAAAGGAGTTTGGTTCATAGAAGTAAAAAATTCTCAAATTTTAAAAGCTGAAGAAATTTTTTTGGATTCTCCTTTACAACTTAAAGTAATTAGGGGATACTTTAGAGAACTTCTTTCTCACTCAAAAGAGACTGCTTATGTTAAAGTTATTTTAAAAGACTCGACCCCGGTTTATAATCCTTTTGAAAGGTTAAAAGTTAACTTTCCTAACTTAATAGCTTTAGAGTATGAAAATTTGTCAGAAAACGTTTCTACGGATATGGACAGTTTTTTAACATTAGAAGATATGTTTAAGGAAAAGGAAAAGATAGACCTTAACGAAGAAACTCTATTTGTAAACTTTTACAAGATGGTAGAAGGTAAAGATATTGATTCAAAGACTTTAGAGACTTTTAAAAAGTATATGGCTGATTTTAAAGAAAGATTAGAACAAAGGAGGTAAGGAATATGGCTGTAAAGGCTATAGTAGCAGGTGCTGCAGGAAGGATGGGAAAAACTATTATTAATTTGATTTTTCAAAATAAAGACATAGACCTAGTAGGAGCTTTCGAGCATCCTGAACATCCTTCCGTAGGAAGGGATGTTGGAGAAGTAGTGGGACTTCCCAAGACAGGTATTATAATTGAAAACTCTCTGGAAAAAGTTATAGAAAAAGGGG
Source organism: Thermodesulfobacteriota bacterium (assembly GCA_030578315.1). Classification (GTDB taxonomy): domain Bacteria; phylum Desulfobacterota; class Thermodesulfobacteria; order Thermodesulfobacteriales; family Thermodesulfobacteriaceae; genus Thermodesulfobacterium. The sequence continues at coordinate 20,607 of JAUQQL010000020.1, forward strand.
AGGTAATTATTGATTTTACTTTTCACAAAGCTTCTCTTGAGCATGCAAGAATTAATGCTCATTATAAAAAAGCTATGGTTATCGGAACTACAGGGTTTAAAAAAGAAGAGTTAGCAGAAATTCATGAATTAGCTAAAAAAAATTTTCCTTTAGTTCAAGCTTATAATATGAGTATGGGAGTAAATCTTCTTTATAAATTGGTAGAAATTGCTGCCCAAGTCTTAGGAGAAGGGTACGATATTGAAATTATAGAGGCTCATCACAGAATGAAAAAAGATGCTCCAAGTGGTACAGCTTTAAAGCTTGCAGAAGTAATTGTTAAAGCTTTAAAGAGAAGCGAAAAAGACCTTAGATTTTGTAGAGAGGGTTTAATAGGAGAAAGACCTTCTAATGAAATAGGTATTCAAACAATAAGAGGAGGAGATATAGTAGGGGAACACACAGTTTTATTTGCTGGAATGGGTGAAAGAATTGAACTTATTCATAGAGCAAGTTCTCGCGAAACTTTTGCAAGAGGAGCTATAAGGGCAGCTCTTTGGGTAGTAGGAAAAGAACCTGGGGTTTATGACATGCAGGATGTTTTAGGATTGAAATAATTCTTAGGTAAATCTCATTAAAAAATGAAAGAGTTATTCAAAAAACATTCAGGATTAAAAGAAGTTCGTTTTATTTTGGCTGTAGGAAGTGGTAAAGGTGGGGTAGGGAAATCTACACTTTGTGCTATGCTTTCTCTAGCTTTAAGAGAAACTGGATATTATGTAGGAATTTTTGATTTGGATTTTTATGGACCTAATGTAGGTATTTTATTGGGGGTTGAAAAAGAAAGACCACTGATAGAATTTGGGAAAATTAAACCTGTTATTACCGAAGGAATTAAAATATTGAGTTTAGCTCCCTTTGTTTCAGAAAAAGAGGGTATTTTTATGCGTGGACCTATGGCTCAGTCCTTAGTTAGAGAGCTTGCGGAGAAAACCGAATGGGGTCCTTTAGACTTTTTAATTCTAGACCTACCTCCTGGAACAGGAGATATATTTCTTACAGTGCTAGATTTAATACCTTTAGATGGATTTATTCTGGTAACCACAGCTCATAAACTAGCTCTTTCAGATACCAAAAGAACCTACAATCTTTTGAAAGAGAATAAGGTTCCAGTTTTAGGAATAATTAAAAACATGAAAAACCTTTGGAAAGAAGGTGAGGAATGGGAAGCTTTTTTAAACGAAGAAAAATTAAACTGTCTTCTAGAAATTCCCTTTCTTAAAAGTTTTTCTGAAAAAGAAAATCTAAAAAATTTGACCGAAGTTTTAGAAGTAAAAGAAATTTTAAAAACTTTAAGCAATAAAATTTTAGAAAAAGTTTTTAGAATTCATTAAGTTAGCCATGGAGTTTTATAGTAAATTGGTAGAAATTTCTTTACCTTTAGCAAGGGCTAAAAAAATAAAAAGAGTTTGCGTAGGGCTAAGTTGTGTAGTGGTAGAACTTGAAAAAGAAGGAACAGGACTTGTATCTACAAACTGGGACTATTCTCAACCTCTTATAGAACTAGAAGATGAGATACATTTTTGGAATGCTCCTGCTGATGTAGTTATCAAAAAGTATTTTTCTACACATCCTATAGAAGTTTCTGTTGCCCTGGCAACTATTAATGCAGTTTTTTCTCTTTTGAGTAATTCTAATCAAAAAGCAGTTATTAAAGACCCTTTTTCGGAAATAGAACTTTCTTCTAAAGACGAGATACTTATGATAGGATATTTTGAAGAACTTTTTAGTAAACTAAAAAGTAAAGTTAAAAAAATTTGGGTTTTAGAAAAAGACTGGGAAATTATAGGTTTTAAAATTCCTCCACCGGAGAGAATAAAACTAGCTATAGTTAGTTCTTTTTTACTTTTAACTAAAAGTTTAGAAAAAGTTTTGACAAAAATAGAAAGTGTTCCAGAAATAATCCTTACGGGACTTGAAACACCACTTAATCCAGAAATTTTTGAAAATACTCCGGTTACTTGGCTTTGGGGATTTAGAGTAAAAGATGCAGAGGGACTATTCAGAAGGGTATGTGAAGGAAAGGGGACATCTTCTTTTTTAAAGTCAGGGGTCATAGAAAGAGTTGGAATAAAGGTAAAATGAAAAAAAAGGAATATGTAAAATATTTTCTTCTTTTGATTTTTTGGTTTTTATTTAGTTTGCGTACCGATTATCCTACGTTTTATAAAAACTTTTGGGAAACTTTGAGGTTGTTTCTTTCTTCTGGACTTTTTGGTTTAGGCTTAACTATTATTTTAAATGGTTTGAGAGTGAAATTTGGCAAACCGGCTTTTTCTAGATACAAATTTTTAGAAATTTTTTTTTGGCTAGCTCTTATTACTGCTGCTGCAGGATTTTTTGAACATTATTTAAAACTAGGGTCAAAATTTAAATTTTAATAAAAGAATATGATAGGAATTTTTGATTCAGGACTTGGAGGGCTTACGGTAGTTAAAGAAATTTTAAAACACATTCCTCATTACAAAATTATTTACTTTGGAGACACTGCTAGAACACCTTACGGAACTAAAAGTGCTGAAACAGTTATTCGTTATGCTATTGAAAATACTCAATTTTTATTAGAAAAGGGAGCTAAAGTAATAGTAGTTGCCTGTCATACTGTTTCAAGCACAGCAATATCACTTTTAAAAAGCCGATTTCCTGAAGTTCCTTTTTTTGAAGTAGTAAGTCCTTCTATGAAAAAGGCTTTAAAATTGACTAAAAATAAAAAAATAGGCTTAATAGGAACGAGAACTACGGTAGAAAGTGGTATATATGAAAAACTTTTTAAAGAGGTTGATCCAGAAATTAAGCTCTATTCTAATCCTGCTCCTCTTTTAGTTCCTTTAATTGAAGAAGGATGGTTAAAAAAACCCGAAACTAGAAAGATAGTAAAAAAGTACTTAATTCCTTTAAAAATGAGGGGAATTGATACTCTTATTTTGGGCTGCACTCACTATCCTTTGATTAAAAAACTTATTCAAGAAAAAGCAGGTAAAAGGATAAAGCTTGTTGACCCCTCGGAGGAAGTAGCTATAGAAGTTAAAAACTTTATAGAAGTTCACTCTGAATTAATTGAAAAATTTTTTTCTAACCCAGGTGAGGAATTAGAAATTTATGTTTCTGATATTACGGCGCACTTTGCTAAAATAGCTCAACTTTTTTTAGGAAGAAAGGTAGTTTTAAAGAAGATAAATTGGGAGTAAGAAGATGGGTTATTTAGTAGAAATGGGAGAACTTTTTTTAGCAGGTAATTATCGGAGAGAACCTTTGGCTTTTGTAAAAGGAAGTGGAACAAGACTTTTTACTGAAGACGGAGATGAATACTTAGACTTTACTGCCGGTATAGCGGTATGTAACTTAGGGCACTCTCATCCAGAATTAATAGAAGTTCTTAAAACTCAAGCTCAACTCGTGTGGCACACTTCTAATCTTTATTACACAGCTCCTCAAGCTAAGTTAGCTAAAAAATTAGTTGAACAATCTTTTGCTGAAAGAGTTTTTTTTGCCAACAGTGGTGCAGAAGCAATAGAAGCTAGTTTAAAGCTAGCCAGGCGTTGGAGTTACGAAAACTTTGGAAGTGAAAAAAATCAGTTTGTAGCCTTAAAAAATTCTTTTCACGGAAGAACTTTGGGAGCACTTTCTGTTACTGGACAACCACACTACTGGGAAGGTTTTCAGCCTCTAATTCCAGGAGTAATCTTTGTACCTCCTAACGATAAAAAAGCTTTGAAAGAAGTTTTTAACGAAAAAATATGTGCAGTAATTTTAGAACTTATACAAGGAGAAGGAGGAGTTTATCTTTTAGAAAAGGATTATGTAACTTTGGCTAAAGAACTTTGTTTAAAATATAATGCTCTTTTAATTTTAGATGAGATACAGACTGGAATTGGAAGAACAGGAAAACTTTTTGCTTATGAATACTGGGAAGTGGAACCGGATATAATGTGTTTAGCTAAGGCTTTAGCTAATGGTCTTCCTCTTTCAGCTATGTTAGCTAGGGAAGATGTGATGTCTGCTCTAAAACCAGGAACTCACGCCTCCACCTTTGGAGGAAATCCTTTGGCTTGCGCAGTTGCTCTTAAAGTTTTAGAAATAGTTGCTGAACCAACTTTTTTAAAAGAAGTAGCCTTAAAAGGAAAAGTTTTAAAAGAAAAATTAGAAGACCTCAAAAATAAACACCCAAACCTGATTAAAGAAGTAAGAGGATTGGGACTCCTTATAGGTATAGAATTTTACTTAGATGCCAAGCCTATTTATGAAAAATTTTTAAAAAGAAAAATTTTAACCACTATGCCTAAATCAAATATTATTAGACTTACACCTCCTTTAATTTTGAACTACAGGGAAATTGATTACTTTGTGAATAATTTTAAAGAAATTTTAAAAGAAATTTAAAAAAAGGAGGTTTCTAAAATGTCTTTAAAGGTAAAACATATCATGAATACTAAGTTAGAAACCATTTCTCCAGAGGCTACAGTTTATGATGCTATTGAAAGATTAATAGATAAAAGAATAAGGTCCTTACTCGTACTACCTAAAAATGAAGACGATGTTTATGGAGTAGTCACAGTAAGGGATATCGTTTTTAAAGTTTTAGCTAAACATCTAAATCCCCATCAAATAAAAGTTGAAAACATAGCTTCAAAACCCGTTATAAGTATTGATAAAGAAACTGAACTTTTCGACTTAGTTACTCTAATGGAAAAATTTAATATAGCCAGACTTTTTATTCAGGAAAACAGAAAAATTGTCGGTGTAGTATCTCTTTTAGATGTGCTTTCTGCAGTTTTAATTGAAAGGGCAAAAAATAAAACTTAAAGAAAGACTGTAAAACAAATGCTAGATAAACTGTTGAGAATCGGAAAAGCTGAAAAAAAGGTTGTAGAAAAAATTAAAAAGTATATAAATCTTTTGTATAATTCTGCTGATTGCTTACTTAATATTTTTAAAAACTACGACCTAAATGGAACATATTGCGTAGGAAATTTTGAGAGAGAAGCCGATGTAATTAAAAGGGAAATAATAGGCCTTATATATGAAGGAGCTTTTCTTCCTTATGTAAGACCAAATCTTTTAAGATTTATAGAAATCCTTGAGAAAGCTTTTGACCATCTGAAACATCTTTCTTCTAATTTTAGATATTTAAATTTTCAGCTTTATAAAGAAGTAGAACAAGAGTGTTTTAAAATTGCCTTTATAAATGCAGAGATTTGTCAACTTTTGTTATTAGCTTTTGAAAGTCTTGAAAAAGATAACCTTAGAGAGAAAAATTTAGCCATTAGAATTTACGAGAAGAAAGTAGATGAAATAAAACTTGAACTTGTGGAAAAATTGAAAAATTTAGAAATTAAAAACTTTTGGGAAGGAAAAATTTTTTCAGACTTTTTAGACCTGTTGACTGGGTTTAGTGACATAATTGAAGATGCTAGCGACCATCTTTATATACTGGAACTAAGCTTAAAATAGTTCTACTTTTCTTAAACTGGTATGATAGAATTGGCTTTAGTGGGATGTTTTTTTATTGCTTTTGGAATAGGTTCAAACGATGCTTCTAATGCCCTAGGAATTTGTATAGGTTCAGGAATTATTAAATTTAAAAAAGCTATCTTTCTTTTTGGATTTTTAGTATTTATGGGGATTTTTTTAAACGGGGAAAAAGTAATGAAGACTGTGGGTAAAGACCTGGTGGAAACTTCTCCTTTAATTGTTCTTTCTTCTATGACTATTTCAGCTTTTTTGATTATTGGTTCTAACTTAAAAAAAATTCCTCTTTCAACTCATCAAGTAATCATTGGAAGTTTAATTGGAGCTGGAATAGCACATAACTTAAAGGTAAAGTGGGAATCTGTTTTGACAGTGTTTTTTTCCTGGCTAGTTTCACCCTTTATAGCTACTATTTTAAGTTTTGGTCTTTATCTCTTTTTAGAAAAAATTTTTTCTAAACTTTCGTTTTTAAAAATTGAGAGATTTTTAAGATTTTCTTTAATTTTGAGTGCTGGTTTAATTTCCTACAATACTGGAGCAAACGAACTTGCTACTGTTTTGGGACCAGTGATTCACGGCGGTATTTCTATTTATCTTCCTTTACTTTTTGCCTTAGCTTCTTTAATAGTTTTTTTAGGAGCTTTTTTGTTAAGTTATAGAGTTATAGAAACTATTGGAAAAGGAATTACGAGTTTAGATCCGTTTTCTGGCTTTGCAGCCCAATTAGGTGCAGGAATCACTATCTTATTGTTTACTCTGATAGGAATGCCTATTTCAACTACCTACTGTATAGTAGGAGCTATAAGTGGGGTAGGGCTAACCAAAGGTTTAAAAACTGTAAAACTAAATCTTATTCAAAAAATAGTTTTGAATTGGTTTTTAGCTCCTTTTTTGGCTTTTGGAATTTCTTACTTGTTTTCCATTTTAATAATTAAACATTTTAACTGAGCTTGTTTAAAGCTTTCTTTATTCTAAAGTAAGCTTTTTCAAGATTTTTTTCAGAGTTGGCAAAAGAAAATCTAACGAATTCATCGTTTCCAAAAGCTTCTCCAGGAACTACAGCTACTCTTGCATAGTCTAAAAGAAATTCGGCAAAGTCAATTGAATTTTTTATTTTTTTCCCATCCGGAGTTTGTCTTCCGTAAAAACTTGATACTCGAGCAAAAAAGTAAAAAGCTCCTTCAGGTGGAATAAATTCTATTTCCGGAAAGTTTTTAAAGAGTTCAGAGACGAGTTTTGCTCTTTGAGCAAAAATTTTACACATCTTTTCTACCTCTTCTTGAGGTCCTCTGAGAGCTGCTTCAGCTGCCTTTTGTGCAAAAGAGGTAGCATGCGAGGTGCTCTGTCCTTGAATGTCCGTACAAATTTTGATAATTTCTCTAGGACCTACTAACCACCCCACTCTCCATCCAGTCATGGCATAGGTTTTAGATACCCCATTTACTATAAAAACTCTGTCCTTTAATTCTCTTGCTACAGAAAGAATATTCTGAGGGGGGTTAAAATCAAAACGTAACTTATCGTAAATATCGTCAGTTAAAACCCATAACTGATATTTTTTTACTAATTCTGCCACACCTTTTAAAAAATTTTCCGAATAAATAAGTCCTGTAGGATTAGAAGGGCTATTTAAAATAATTCCTACTGTTTTTGGAGAAATAGCTTTTTCAATTTTTTCAAGAGATGGTTCAAATTTTTCCTCTAAGGTAGAAGAAACTATCACAGGAATTCCCTGAGCAATTTCTATCATGGGTGGATAGGAAACCCAGTAAGGAGAAAGAACTAAAACCTCGTCTCCAGGATTTACTAAGGCTAAAAGTAAATTAAAAATAGCCTGCTTAGCTCCAGAAGTAACCAGAACTTCTTCAGGGCTATAATCAAAACCATAATCTTTTTTTAGTGTTTCGCATATAGCTTCTCTAAGGCTGAGAATACCTTGAGAAGGAACATATTTAGTAAAACCTTCGTCCAAAGCTTTTTTACAGGCTTCTTTTATATAGGAAGGTGTGTCAAAATCTGGTTCCCCGATTGAAAGATTAATAACCTCAACTCCTTGTTTGATAAGAGCTTTAGCCTTTGCATCTACAGCCAAAGTTGCTGAAGGTTTTAAAGTTTTAACTCTATCTGCTCTTTTTATCATAACTCACCTCTTTTATAAAAATTTTTTTTAAAGCTCTACCTTAAATTTAGGATAACTATCAATTACTTTTACTTCTGGATATTCTATTTTTTTTAAAACCAATCCTTGAGAAGGAGCTGGAGGAGGAGCTAGCCTTCGGTCCCTAGCCTCTATAATTTTTTGGGCTTCTTCCAAACTAATTTTTCCCTTTCCTACTTCAATAAGTAGTCCAACTATGTTTCTTACCATATACCTCATAAAGCCTTTTCCAGTTATTTCCAAAGCTAACATATGTTTTATTCCAGTGACTCTTTTTAAAGAAGCAGAATATATAGTTCTTACAGTACTTTTTATATCAGTTCCCGACTTTCTAAAGCTAGCAAAATCTTTTTCCCCAATAAAAAGAGATAAACAAGCTTTCATAATTTTTATATCAAGTTTTTCAGGAACCCAATAAGAATAAAGTCTTACCAGGGGATTTCTAATGGGGTAGTTGTAAATGTAGTAGACATAGGTTTTTTTTAGAGCATCTCTTTGGGAGTGAAATTTAAAATCTACCTCTTCAATTTTCCAAACACTTATGTCCGAAGCTACCATAGCATTTAAAGCTTTAAAAATAACTTCTAAAGGCTTATCACTTGTGGTTAAAAAGTGAGCTACTTGATAAAGAGCGTGAACCCCTGTATCAGTTCTTCCTGCTACTTTTAATCGTACTTTGTGTCCTAAAATTTTAGTTAAAATAGATTCCAGAATTCCTTGAATAGTAGGACCTTTAGGTTGAATTTGCCATCCTAAATAGTTGGTTCCATCGTAAGCAATAAAAAGGCGAATATTTCTTACTTTTACCTCATTCATGTATCTTAAACAAAAAGAGGCGATTTAGGAAGACCAATATCTTCTGGGAAGTTAAACATGAGATTAAAATTTTGTAAAGCTTGACCACTTGCTCCTTTTACTAGATTGTCTATAACTGAAGTAATTATACCCCATCCTCTTTTTTTATCTTCAAACACTCCAATTTTACATAAATTAGTTCCAGTAACTTCCGAAAGTCTAGGAATTCGACCCAAAGAAACTACCTCAACAAAAGGTTTTTCTTTATAAAACTCTTTTAAACATTCATAAACACTTGTTAAACTACTTCTAAACTTTACATAAATAGTGGAAAAAATACCTCTACTTATGGGAAGAAGATGAGGAGTAAAAACTACTTGGACATCTTCTCCTGCAAAAAAAGTAAGCTTTTCTTCTATTTCTGGGGTATGTCTATGTGTAGCTATATTATACGCTTTGAAATCTTCGTTAACTTCACAAAAACTGTAATATTCCTCTGCCTTTCTTCCAGCTCCTGAAACACCACTTTTAGAATCTACGATCAGGTAATTTTTTTCAATTAAACCTTCTTTAACAAGCGGAATAAGAGGTAAAAGTATTGAAGTAGGATAGCACCCTGGATTACCTACTAGTTCAGCTTTCTTAATTTCTTCTGTAAAGATTTCTGAAAGTCCATAAATAGCCTTTTTAGAAAGTTCTGGATAAGAATGCTTTATTCCGTAGGTTTTTTCGTAAAGTTCTAGATTCTTAAATCTAAAGTCTGCCGAAAGATCTATAACTTTTACTTTTTTCTTTAAAAAAAATTGAGCTAAATCTTGAGCTTTGCCAGAAGGAACACATAAAAATACTATCTGAACCTTTTCAGCTATAATCTCAGGATTGGGTTCTTCTAAGATTAATTTAGAATATTTTCCATTCCAGCCATAAAGTTCTTTTAAAGTTTTTCCTACTTGCTCTCGCGAAGTTATAGTGGTGATTTGCAAGTAAGGATGTAGCTCTGCAAGTCTTATTAACTCTAAACCTGTATAACCAGTTGCTCCAACTATTCCTGCAGAAATCACTGAAAATTCGTATTTAGCGTTTAGAATATTGTTGACCTCTTCTAGCACCTCTTAATCCGTATTTCTTTCTTTCTTTTTCACGGGCGTCTCTGGTTATAAAGCCTGCTTTTTTAAGAATAGGTTTAAGATCTGGAGAATAAGAGACTAAAGCTTTGGCAATCCCATGTCTTATAGCCTCTGCTTGAGCAGACTTTCCGCCACCTTTTACAGTACAAATTACATCAAATTGCCCTAAAAGATTAATAACTCTGAAAGGAGCTAAAATAACATCCTCTGCTACAATGTGGTCATAAAAATACTCTTTATAAGGTTTGTTATTTACTATAACTTGGCCCGTGCCTGGATAAATCCAGACCCTAGCTACAGAAGTTTTTCTGTAACCTGTAGCATAAAATCTTTCCATTTTACAATACCCCCTCCTTTTAAAGTTCTAAATACTGCGGCTTTTGAGCTAAGTGAGGATGCTCAGGTCCTCTATAAATCTTAAGTTTTTTTAAAAGCTTCTTTCTCATCCTATTTCTCGGAAGCATTCTTTTTACAGCTAAAAAAAGCAGTTGTTCTGGCTTTCTTTCCAGAAGTTTCCTTGCTGTTTCCAGCTTTAAACCTCCCATATAACCAGAATGACGCCAATAAATTTTTTGGTCTAATTTTTTACCTGTAAGTTTTATCTTTTCAGCATTTATTACTACAATAAAATCAGCTTGGTCTACATGTGGAGTATAATCAGGTCTATGTTTCCCCTGCAGAAAAAAAGCTAGCTTAGAAGCTAGTCTTCCTAAAACCTTATCTTTAGCATCTACCAAATACCACTGTCTTTTAACTTCCTCTTTTTTAACCCATAAAGTCTGAGGAGTAAATATTGAACTCATAAAATTTTTCCTCCCCTTTTTGTTTTAGGCACTTTAACTTTATGACAATTTTAATTTTTGTCAAGGGCTTTTTGCCTACACCTAGGACACCTTTACTCCTAGTTTCTAATAAGAAAATTTTTAAATATTTTTCTATAATCTCTTGACTTTTAAAAAATTTATTTTTTATTTAACTTTATAAATTAAATTAATAACTTTAAAAGGAGGGAAAAATGGAGAAAAGAAGTGGAGGTTTTACTTTGATTGAGCTTTTAATTGTTATCGCTATTATCGCTATTTTAGCAAGTATTGCTATCCCCCAGTATCTTAAGTATCAGAGAAAAGCTAAAGTAGCAAGTTACGCTCTTCCTGCAGCTAGAGCCTGCGCCATGGATATCATTTCCTACTGTGTAGAAAATCCAGGTAAATCAATTCCAAGTCTTGACAATGCTTCAATACCAAATTGTAATTCCACTATTCAAACATCTGGAGGTAATGTAACTCTTCAGTTACGAATTAGTGGTAGTTGTCAAAATGATGGGTCTGTCGCAGCAAGTGATACGGATATAGTTAATGCTAGTATTACAAGCCCTTCAATTGCTGACTATATGGCGTTGTGCAGGTACGAATCTAACTCTCTTAAGTGTGAAGTAGTTGGACGATAATTTTTTAACTTTTTAAAACATTCTTTCGGGGGGATACCCCTCCCTTATTTTTTATGAAACTAAATCCTAAAGTTCAAGGTTTTTCTTTAATTGAGCTTCTTATAGTGCTTTCTCTAATTTTTATTTTGGGAGGTCTTACTATTCCTATCTACAGCCGCTATCAGCAAAAGGCTAAAGTTTCTTCCTATGTGCTTCCTCTGGTTAGAGCCTGTGCTAACGAGGCTTTAGCTTACTGTATGTATGGAAGGGCAGCTGAGGTCTCTGATCTTACCGTAAATGTTACCTCTTTTCCTAGCTGCCAAAATGCTACCACTCCGATAGGAAACCTAACGGTTAACATAACTGGAAATGTTACTTGTGAAGCAAGCGGACATGTTTCAAACTGTACGGTCTTTGGAGAACTTGAAGGAGTTAATTTTTATAAAGCAAAATGCGAACTAAAAGATGCCTCTCTTAAATGCGAAATTATTTCTACCTAAATTCTAGGTTATCAAAAGGTTTCCATTCTTTGGCAAATGAAAAGAAAAAATTAATCTTAGTTTTTTTAATTCTTTTACTTTTCGGTATTGCCCTTTACTTTCCCTTTCTTGGAGAGAAAGAATTCCAAGGAGAGGAGGGAAGAAGGACTATCATAGCTCTTCATATGCTAGAAAAGAAAAATTTTCTTGTGCCTACTCTTTTTGGAGAACCGTACTTTAATAAACCACCTCTTTTCAATTGGGCTTTGGCAGGTCTTTTCGCTTTAACCCGAGATTGCTCAGAGTTTACCGCAAGAAGCCTTTCTGCCTTATCACTAATTTTTGCTGCCCTTGTTATGACCTATTTTTGGACCAAATGGTTGAATAAAATCCCCATTAAGGTGGAGACTTTTATTCTTCTTCTCCCAGGATTAATTTTTTTGACTACTCCAGAGGTCATAGATAAAGCACTTAGAGCTGAGATAGATGGTCTATATACTACCCTTATTACTATTGCAGTCTTTGGCTGGTTTCACTTTTCAGAAATAAGAGAACAGAAAATTAGGGCCTACATCTTTAGTGGATTCTTTCTCGGTCTTGCTATTCTTACTAAAACTTTTCAAGCCTTGCTCTTTTTTTATTTAGCTTTAGGTCCCTATCTTTTCTGGCAAAAAAGGTTAAAAGAACTTCTTTCTCCTCCCCATTTAATTGGTTTACTAACGACATTTGTAATTTTTTTTCTTTGGGCTATTCCTGTCTCCCTACAAGTAGGCATAAGCCCCTTTCTTAAAGCCTGGCTTACAGAATATCTTTCGGCAGCACAGGCTCAGGCAATGTCTCCTTGGCAACATCTTGAAGCCTACACCCTCTCTGCCCTTTTTGGTTTTTCCCCTTGGATTTTTTTTCTTGCTTTTTTCAAAAATAGGTTTTTAAGAGACTTTTTAAAAAATAACTTTTTACTTTATAAGATTTTTCTTTTCTCTTTATTTTTCTTTTTCTTTTCTTATTTCTTTCATTTTCTATTTCCTGGAGCACGATTGAGATATATGTTACCCTCCATAGGAGGTCTTGTTTATACAATTTCTTTGATATTTTTTTATTATTTAACTTTAAAAAAAATTACTAATAATACCTCGGTTAGATATATTTTTAAAATCCTTTCAGTTTGTTTTATTTTTGGGGGATTGATATTTATATTCTATATTTTTTACAATAAAATTTCTTTTTTTTCTTATTTTTTTTATCTTTTTTTACTTTTTTTTATGATTTTTAATTTATTCTTTTTTTCTAACAAATTTTATACATTTAAAAGTATTTTTACCTTTTTAACCATAAATATTTTTTTGATAAAACAACTTTATGTAAGTTTTTATTACTTTTTTCATCAGAAAGAGATAAATTATTTTCGTAAGGCTGCTTTTGAAACAGTTGAATTGATTAAAAGAGATAAACCT
>JAUQQL010000054.1 GCA_030578315.1 Thermodesulfobacteriota bacterium
GCTCGAAATTTTTATCAAAAGTTTGGTTTTAAAGAAAAATATAAAAGAAAAAATTATTATATAGAAAGTTCTGCTATGGTAATGGAACTAAATTTACAAACATGTTAGAAAGAAATTCAGAAAAATTTACTTCCAAAGCTTTACTTGCTAATTTAGCACGTACTTTTGTAAAGGAAGTATACTACGATCCCAAGTATAATATTTTTTTAAAAATTTTTGAAAATTTTCCCGCCCTTAGGTCTCAAATAGAAGGATTACTTAGAGAAATCTTTCACCCTTACAAAAATAATCTTTTAGTTTTAGATGAATTTCGTAACTTTTTTATTAAAAATCTTTCTATTTTAATAAAACATTCCTATAGAATTCAAGGATATTGGCTTATTTTTGATCTTTTATTTAAATTTTTTGGAGAAAACAGGCAGATCAATATAAAAGCTTCCGAAACAATTTTTTCTATCTTAGACAGAACCTTAGATGTTATTTTGGAAAAAGATTACGAAGAGATTTCTGAGGTTTTAAAAGAAGTCTTAAAAGCTGTGTCCAATCTTCCTCCTGTTTATTTTTTAAATTTTTTAGAAAATTACTATTCTTTCAAAAAATTAGTTAAAAAGTTAATTCGCTTTAAGCTAAATGAGGAGTTAAACGAAATATGTATCTTTTTGTTAAAAAGAGCTTATAATCTAACTTACGAATTGTGGAGAAAGTTGGTAGAAGGAGAAATAGAAAGTTTACTTAAGTCTTTAGAAAATAAAGTTTATAATGTATCAAACTTTAATGTTTCTTACTTTGACTTTCTTATAGAATCTCTAGAAAAAGAAATGGCAAGTTTAGAAGCTTTACTAAAGTATCCTGACCATTTGGAACTTTTAAGGGAGTTAAAAGAAATCATTTATGAAATAAATAAATTAGACGATAGCGTGTTTTCTGATGAGAAAAAACTTTTATTTCTGTTTAAATTAATAGAAAATCCTGGATTAAATCTGATTCATGAGGAGCTTATAAGAGAAGTAAATAAAATTTTAATTATTTTAATAGAATCTAAAATTTACAAAAATTTAGAAGAGTTTATTACCAAATTTTTTAAAATTTTAAAAGAAAATTTAAATTTATATCCTTGGACAGCTTTAGAATGTATAAAAAATATAGGAATCTGTATTTTAAACAAAAAAGATGTATATCTTACCGAATTATTAATCAATGAGATAGTAAAATTTGGATTTCAACCTCCTAAAATTGAAGGGATTAGTGAAAATTGGAGGATTAAACAGAATCCTAATCATCTTCTGAACATAAAGGTGTGGTTGGAAATTTTTGAAACTAACCCTGAATGGTGTAGTGGTTTGGTTTCAGCTTTAACTTTAAATTTAAAGTTATATGGAGTTTCTATTAAGGATACTGATCTTTTTCAAAGAGAGATTACTAAACTTTTAAATTCTCCTATTAAACCAGTTTATAATCTTGTTAAACAATTTTGTAAGTGTTTACCTGTTTATTATAATGAAATAGGAGCTGAAGGATTAATTAGAGATCTTTCTACTGAGATTGACGAATTATTTCAAAGAAGTGATACTTTAATTCATTTTTTAAGAAAATTTGTTCATATAGAAAATTCAAGTTTAGCTATTGATTTTATAAAAAATATTTTAAAATTTTGGACTACTTTGGACAGTAATTATATTAAAGATTATATACCTGAAATTTTACTAAATAAAATAGTAGAAGAAGATGTAGACTTTTATCTTCCTATACACCATATCTTAAATTCTTTTCTTAAGATTTCAGGAGTTGAAACTATAGAAAAACTTCTTGAAAAAGATATAAATTATATTGAAGAAAAATTAAAAGAAGTAGAAGGACAAGATATTTATAAAAAGAAACTATTTTTACTTATTTATTTATACAAACTTGAATATCAAAAATATTATGGAATGTTAAATGATATTAAAATGTTTGTTAATCAATATAGTCAAGCTGGTTTTGACTTTGTTCACGAAATTGAAGTTTTAGTTAATTCAGATATTTCTGTATATAATAAGTTAGAAAAAATACTTTTTTGGTTAAATGAGTTAAAAGATAAAATTATACTATCTTCTGAAAAATTTGCTCCTGTAGAAGAAATTATCTTTAAAAGGCATGTGGCAGTAGATATTCCTTCTATGTATGGGAGGTATAAAGAAAAAAAGTTTGATGCTTTGGGCCTAACTTTTCGTTTAGAATACCTAGCCAATAAATATTTTGAGGAAATTGTAGACAATTTTGAACTTTCTATTATTACTAAGTTGAGTTTTTTTGAAATTTTGAAAATTTTAAAAATTTTTAAAAAAGCCTTAATAATAGATGGTATATCTTCACAGAAGTTTAATTTGTATTTAAACTTATTAGAAAATTCTTTAAAAAGTTATCCACTTACTTATCATCAATATTTAGATATTTTTAGAGGACTTATAGAAGGAGTACAACATATTGTTAAATCTTATTACATTAATCCCTATTTAAAAGTTTTTCCTTTAATTTTTAATAATTTAGATACAGAATTTTTGTTACCTAAATATAAACAATATTTAAACAAATTAACTTCAGAAGAAAGATATTTTTATATAAGTGAGATAATTATAAGAGAAATAATAGAATCGGGATTTGCACTGAAGTACTTAGACAAGTTCTTAAGAAAGGTTTATCAACTTTTATCTGATTATGTAGATAAAATTGATAAAAAAGATTTGAATCTTCTTATGAGCTACGATAAGAGAAAGACTATATCGTTTATTCATCAACCCAACTTTTTAGTTGTTGATTTAATTTATCTAGGTAATAAGGGCTATAATCTTCTTCTTTTGTCTAAAGAAGAAAAAAATAAGAATTTTAAAATTCCTTACGGATTTATATTGACTACTGAAATTTTTAGATGTTATGAGTTAATGAGAAAGTATCCTGAATTATGGGAAGACTACAAAACTACTATTAAAGAAGCTATTAAAACTTTGGAAGCGTTGACTGGAAAAAAGTATGGTTGTATAGAAAATTCTTTAATATTAAGTGTAAGAAGTGGTTCAGCTATTTCTATGCCTGGGATGATGAGTTCTATTCTTAATGTGGGGCTAAATTTAGAGTTGGTAGAGGGGTTGGCAGAAAAAACTCAAAATCTTTGGTTTGCTTGGGATACTTATAGAAGATTTGTTCAAAGCTGGGCCATGGCTTACGGAGTAAACAGAGATTTTTTTAATCAACTAATGAGGGAACATAAAAGAAAATACGGTGTGAGGATGAAAAGAGAATTCACTGGAGAGCAAATGCGCGAGTTAGCTCTTTTGTATAGAAAAAAGGTTTTAGAATTAGGAATTGAAATTATTGACGATCCCTGGGAACAACTTTTTAAGAGCATAGAACTCATTTTGGACTCTTGGTATAATAACAAAGCTAATATTTATAGGGAAATTATGCAAATAGCTGAAGAGTGGGGGACGGCTATTATTGTTCAACAAATGGTTTTTGGAAACAAAGGTCCCGCTGCAGGAACAGGTGTAACTTTTACCACTTCTCCTATAGGGAAATTTCCAAGAGTTGTACTTTGGGGAGATTACACTACCCATAATCAGGGAGAGGACATTGTATCTGGACTGGTAAATACTTATCCTATTTCTGTAGAACAGCGAAAGTGGGAAGAAAGACCTGGTCCTAGTTTAGAAGAGGCCTTTCCAGAAATTTATAAGTCTCTTCTAGATCTAGCTTACTATTTAGTTTACGAAAAAGATTGGGGTCATCAGGAGATTGAATTTACCTTTGAAAGCGAAAAAACTGAAGATTTGTATATTCTTCAAGTGAGAGATATTATTTTAAGAGAAGAAAAAATGGTTCCCTTTGTTAAAAAGGAAATTTTATCAAATTTAGAATATATAGGAAAGGGGATAGGAGTTTCTGGAGGTTTACTTTCTGGAAGAGTAGTATTTAATCTTAAAGACATAGAATTTTTCAAATCTAAAAATGAACCTTTAATTCTTTTAAGATATGATACGGTTCCGGATAATATTAAAGAAATTTCTTTAGTAGATGGGATTTTAACTGCCAGAGGGGGACAAACTTCACATGCTGCTATAGTGGCTTCTAGATTGGGAAAAGTTTGTGTAGTTGGTTGTGAAAAGTTAAGCATAAACGATTTACAGAAAGAAGCAAGAATAGACGGAGTTACTTTAAAATTGGGAGATTGGATTACTATAAATGGTTTGAACGGACATGTCTATAAAGGTAAATTAAACGAATAAAAAAAAATATTAAATATTAAAAAGGAGGGTTTAAAAAATGAAACTTGGAATAAATGGATTGGGTAGAATAGGTAAACTTACTCTTTGGCACCACATAGCTAGAAAATACTTTAAAGAAATTGTAGTAAATATTGGGAGAGAGGTAGGAACTTCTTTTACAGATATTGCTAATTACATAGAAAAAGATAGTACCTATGGGTGGCTCCCCAATTTTCTTTATGGATACAATGCAAAGAGAGTAATAGAAAACTTAAACGAAAAAGAAGGTACTATGATAATAGACGGAGTTAAAGTGAAAATTTTAAGAAAAAACAGAAACCCTAAAGATATTAATTGGAGAGATGAAGGAGTTAGATTAGTAGTGGATTGTTCAGGTAAATTTAGAGATCCTAACGCAGACCCTGATAGTTTGAAGGGTTCTATAAGAGGACATTTTTTAGGTGGAGCAGAAAAAGTTATTGTTTCTGCTCCTTTTAAAGTTAAAGATAAAGAAAAGGGATTTCCTGAAGATGCTATAACTATAGTTTATGGAATAAATGAAGAGATGTATCAACCTAATAAGCATCACATAATTTCTGCTGCTTCTTGCACTACCACATGTTTGGCTTACATGATGAAACCTCTTTTAGACTATTTTGGTTCGGAAAGGATACTTTCAGCCTCTATGGTAACTGTTCATGCAGTGACTAGTTCTCAATCAGTTCTGGACAGAGTGCCTAAAGAAGGTGATAAAGATTTGAGAAGAGCTAGAAGTGTTTTTAATAATATTATTTTGACTACTACTGGTGCAGCTGAAGCCTTAGCTTTGGTAATTCCAGAGATGAAAAAAATAGGATTTATGGCTGAAAGTGTAAGAGTTCCCTTAACTACAGGAAGTTTAATAATTTTAACCATAAACATTCAAGATGAAAGTTTAGAAAATCACATTAATCGCGACTTAATTAATCAAATTTATAAAGAAGCCTCTGAAACTAAATACAAGGGATATCTTCTTTTCAGTATGGAACAAAATGTTTCTTCAGATATTATAGGGTATCCTAAAGCAGCAGCTATTATTGAAGGTACCGAGACACATACTCGCACTGCCCTTGCAAAAGTAGACATTTGTAGAGCTCTTCCAGAAATAGGAAAAACAGTTTGTACTCATGTAGAAATTCCCATTACTCAAGTAGTAGTTTATGGATGGTATGACAATGAATTAGGTTCTTATACTAATTTGTTAGGAGACTTAACTGTGTATATAGCTGAAAAAATGCTTTAATTTTTAAAAAGAGAATATGATAAGAAGGAAAGGAAGAGAAATAGCTTTACAAATTCTTTATCAAAAAGAAGTAGCTAATACTTCTCTGGAAGAAGCTATAAGTATGTATAAGACATACTTTAATATAGAAAATAAAAAAGCTTTAGAGTTTGGAGAAGAACTAGTAAAAGGAATTACCGAAAAGTTAGAGTTCATAGATAACTTAATAAGAAAATATGTTCCTAACTGGCCTCTTGAAAGGCTTAACCTTACCGATAAAAACATTTTAAGAATAGCTATTTACGAGTTTTTTTTCAAGCCCGAAATTCCTGAAGTGGTATCAATTAACGAAGCTGTTGAATTAGCTAAGCTTTATGGAACAGATGACTCACCAGCTTTTATTAACGGAGTTCTTGATAGCATTTATAAAAAAGAATTATTGAAAACAGAGCGCGAGTTAAAGTAATGAAACAAAACAATATTTTAATTACTATAGACGGATTTGCTTCATCGGGAAAAACTACTGTAGCCAGATGGGTGCTTGAAAGTTACTTCAAGGATGTTTCTGCATACGTCAACTGCTGGAAATATAGCAGCACTCATGAAGCCCTTAAAGAAATTCTACTAAGCTTCCAAATTCCAGTACATGGACGAGAACCGACAGGAGAACTAATTAAGCAAATTGAAAGTTTGGTTAAGAAGAAGAGAATAATTGTATGCTTAGACGAAGTTGATCATTTAGAAAACTTTGACATTTTATACATCTTGTCAAGGAACAATGTTGGTTTAATACTTGCTTCAACATGTTACCATGCGTTAATAGACTTGCCATCAAGAATCAAAAGTAGTTTGGCCTTAACGGAAATAGAATTTCCAGCCTACAAGCATGAGGAGCTTTTTTGACATATTAAAAGACAGAATTAATTTTTCTTTTAAGCCAGGAAGCATAAAGGACGAGCTTATCAGAATCGCAAGC
>JAUQQL010000021.1 GCA_030578315.1 Thermodesulfobacteriota bacterium
AAGTAAGATTTTTAGTAAGTACGAAAAATATTTTGTTGGTTTTTATAGAAAATCAAAAAAAGACTTAACTTTACTTAAAAAACTTGAAGGTAGTGTCAAGTTTTTTGTGTATGGAATTGTTCTAAATTTGTATTAATTCTAATTCCCTTATCTCTGTATCTTCTTAATCCGCCTCTCCTTATATATTTCATTCATCTCTTCAATCACTAAATACATCACCTTCTCTACTGAAACTTGACCAGGAAACGCCTCTATCACCTTGCTACGTCTCTTCACTTCCTTAAAAAATCTCTCAAGCACATTCGTAGTATAAATCATAGCCCTCAACTCCTAAGGATACTTCAAATAACTTGTTAATTTCTCTATCCTTTCCTCCCGCTCCTTAACACATCAGGATAAACTCTCATCCACCTCCTCTTAAATCCCTCAAATCCCCTTAAAAACTCTTCCTCACTCCTTGTTTTGCACTTTCTCCCTCACCACCTGATACACAAAAACTTAATATCTCCTTGTAACCCTCTTCACTTATATCCATCACCACATATACTACCTCACCAGACACCCCACCTCTCCTTATCTTCAAATAAACTCCATCTACATAAATTACTGGATACCATACGTCAAACATCCACCTTGATACATAGCTAAGATTAGCTCCTCAAAAGAAAAAAGCATTTCTAAAACTTTTTTCATATCCTCTGAAATCTTCTGAGTGATCAAATCCATAAGCCTTTGCTTTTTGTCCAGAATGTTGCATAATTTCCATTAGAATTGTGTAGAACTTTTACTTCATGTTTCCTCCCTCCTGAGAGTATTTTAAAATCTGTAGTTAGAATGTAGCCCTCAGGAGGGAATTTTATTAAAAATTTCTTAATTTTTCCCATCTTCAAATCCCTTTTCGCCATACACAATTTTTTAATATACTACCAACTTGAAACCCTCAAGGATGCTTTAAAGTTTTCAATTATAGAAAATCTTATCCAAAAGTTGGTAAAGGTAGAGAAGATTTAACAGGAGTCTTAAAATAAAGGTCTTATAGATTATAAGGAAGATAAGCTAAATTAATACCATATGGACTTATACAATTATTTGACAATTTAATAATTTTATATTAAATTACCATCTTCCGAAAGTTTAAAAAATTTTAAAATTAGGAGACAGTTATGGAGAGAAAAATTAAAAAAGTTTTAATAGCTAATCGTGGAGTACCTGCAGTAAGAGTAATGCATACTTGTAGAGATAAAAAAATAAAAACTGTGGCTATTTATAGTACTCCGGACCGTTTGGCTTATCATGTATTTTTAGCTGATGAAGCAGTACACATAGGTGAGGGACCACCTTTAGATTCTTATCTAAATATGGATAAGATAATTGATGTTGCTCTTAAAACTAAATGTGATGCTATCCATCCTGGATGGGGATTTTTAGCTGAAAATCCACAATTTGCTGAAAAAGTTGAATCTGCAGGGCTCATATGGGTTGGTCCACCTCCTCAGGTTATACGATTAATGGGTGACAAAATAAGAGCTAAAAAAATAGCTCAAAGAGCTAATGTTCCTACCATTCCAGCTTTGTTTAAATTTAACACTATAGAAGATATCCGAACTTGGATGAAAGAAGAGGAAATTACTTTCCCTATTATGATAAAAGCAGCTTACGGCGGTGGTGGGAAGGGAATGGTAAAAGTTGAAAGTGAAGAAGAACTACCCATAGCTTTAGAAAAAGCTCGGTCCGAAGCTAAGAAAGCCTTTGGAGATGAAACTCTTTTGATAGAAAAATATATTGAAAGGGGAAGACATATAGAAGTTCAAGTTTGTGCAGATAAACATGGGCATTATATTCACTTTTATGAGAGAGAATGTACTATTCAAAGAAGAAATCAAAAAATCCTGGAAGAAGCTCCTTCTCCTACTATAGATGACAATCTAAGACAAGAGATTTGTTACACGGCTATAAGGCTTATGAGAGAAATTGGATATCAGTCATTAGGAACTGTGGAATTTCTTTTAGACCCAAAAACTAAAAGGTTTTATTTTTTAGAAGTTAATACAAGACTTCAAGTAGAACATGGTATAACAGAACTTATTACTGGAGTAGATTTAGTGGGTCTCATGTTTGATATTGCAGAGGGTAAACCAATTCCTTTTTTGCAGGAAGATATTTTACCTAACAGACATGCTATAGAAGCCCGGATTAATGCAGAAGATCCACGAACTTTTAGTCCTTCATTTGGGGCAATCACTCGTTTAGAAATTCCTCAAGGACCTGGAATTAGAATAGCGTCCGGGGTTTACGAGGGTGCAGATGTGCCACCTTATTACGATTCGCTAATTATGTTAGTTATGGCTGCAGGACCTGATAGAAAGGAGGCTATTAGGGTATTAGATAGAGCTTTAAGTAGAGGGTTAAGAGTAGAAGGTGTAAAAACTATAGCTCCACTACTTTTAAGTATAATAAGACATCCAGAATTTATAGCAGGAAACTATTCTACCCGATTTATAGAGGAACATTATGAGGAACTTTTATCAGCTTTCAGAGAAAAAACTTCAGATGACGAAGCTTTAAAAATAGCTCGTTATATTGCAGAAATTTCGGCTTTGGGACCCCAAAGCTGGATGTAAGGAGGGCTTATGAACTACATTTTTGTAAAACCTGGAATGGCTCCAAGAGAAATAGTTAAGAAAGTTAGAGAACTGCCAGGAGTTTGTTTTGTTTCTGTAGGTATGAGAGATGCCGGCCAGTCGGATTATAAAAATCGTTTAAGAATTTATGACTTAAAAACTTTAGCTCCTTATTACAACGAAATGGGACTTTTTGCTGCAGAGTGCCACGGAGGGGCAAGATGGCATGTAGGCATTATGAACAGAAGAGAAAGTCCTTTTGAAGAAATAGCTATTTTACGAGAACTCATGCCTAATGTACTTCTTCAGACTTTAATCCGAGAAACTAATATGTGGGGATACCGTCCTTATCCAAAAAATATTATTGAATATGTAGTTGAAAGAGTCGATATAGATGTTTGGAGGTGTTTTTCTTTTCTAAACGATGTAAGAAATATGAGAACTGTAGCCGAAGTAGTAATGAAAAAAGGTAAACTTTTTGAACCTGCTATTTCTTATACTGTTGCTCCTTGGTTTGATACTAAATACTATTTAAAAGTAGTTGACGAAATAGTTGCCCTTTGTGGAGGAGTAGATGAAATAATTTTTTGTATAAAAGACATGGCAGGAGTAGGAACTGTTAGTTCTATAACTGAACTTATAGATGCTATTAAACAAAAGTATCCAGAACTAGTAATTAACTATCATAGACACATAACCGATGGACTTGCTATGCCGGTTTTATTAGCTGCAGCTAAGGCGGGGGCTAAAATTATTGATGTGGAAGAAGATACCTTAGTAAGATTTTACGGACACTCACCAATTTTAGCTGTAGAAGCCTTATTAAAAGAAAATGGAATCCCTGTTCATTTAAACAGAGAAGCAGCAGAAAAAGCAGTAGAAAAAGTAAGAGAGTGGATCAGAGATTACGAGTGGGCTGAGTCTCCTTTCAAAGGTTTTGATCATATGGTAACTAAACATAAAATGCCAGGTGGAGCTTTTCCAAGTTCTTTTGAACAGGCAGAAAAAGGAGGTTTTTTACATCTTATGCCTTATATACTTCAAGTGATGTCTTTTTACAATCAGATTGTTAAATATTTTGATGTAACACCTGGTTCACAAATTACCTGGGTTACTTGTAGCGGAATTGTTAATCGTTACGCTAAAGAAAGGGGAGAAATAGGAGTTAAGCATATAATAAATCTTCTTAAAAAGTTTGTAGAAGAAAAAAATCAAGATTTTTCTGCTATGGAACCTCATGAACAAGAAGAGTTACTTCAACTTTTCAAAAATGCTCCTGGAGATTTTAAAAATCTTTTACTTGGACACTACGGTAAGCTTCCTGTAGGATGGCCTGATGAATGGGTTTACAGAAGTGCCTTTGGAGAAGCTTGGAAAGAAAAGATAAAAGAACGAAAAGAAGAATCACCTTTAGAATCTATTCCAGATGAGGATCTTTCAATTTTAAGAAGACAGTTAGAAGAAGAACTTGGAAGACCAGCAACAGAAGAAGAATTTATTCTTTATCTAATGCATCCCAAAGATGCTATAGATTTTATAAAATTTAGAGAAAAGTATGGAATTGCGCCTTTAGTTCTTCCTACTAAGGTTTGGAGAGAAGGTTTAAAAAGACCAGGAGAAAAAGTTGAATTTGAAATAGACGGAAAGCCTTATTGTATAGAACTTGTTTCAATCAGTTTAGAAAATGAGGGAATGGTTCATGTAGTGTTAAAAGTTAATAATAAAACTCGTGTATTTGAAGTAGCGACTCCCAGAGCTAAAAAGGTAGAAATAAGAAAAGCCACCAAATTTAATGAAATTGGAGCACCTATTAAAGGAACTGTTTGGAGAATTGGAAATCCTCAAAGAGGTCCTCTCAAGGTAGGAGATATCGTACATAAAAACGAAGAAATTGCTAACCTGGAAGCTATGAAGATGGAAAATCCTATTATTTCTCCCTTTGATGCTCAGATTGTAGAAATCTGTGTAAAAGTAAATCAGTTAGTAGAAGAAGGACAACTTCTTTTTGTTCTTCAACCTATTGAAAATTTAGTTTCAGTTTCCTCTGGAACAATTAAATTAGAAGAAGCTCCATGTTAAACTTTAAAATTTACTTAAGTCTGTTTACAAAAAAGAAAAGTTCTTTTAATTCTTGTGAACTGAGCGGCCTTATTTCTCCAGGTTTTAAGTTTTTTAGTTTTAAAGGTCCGAATTGAACTCTTAAAAGCTTATGAACTTTGCCTCCTAAGTAAGATATCATTTTTCTTACTTCTCTTTTAACTCCTTCTTTTACTACAACCTCATAAACCCATTTTTTTTGCTCGTTCTTTATAAGTTCAAATTTAAGAGGTTTTACTAACCGTTTTTCTATACAGAGACCTTGATTTTTTAATTTGTAAATTTTTTCGGTTTCCAGTTTAGGAGAAACCCAAACTTGATAAATCCTTATTACCTCATAACGAGGATGTAATAATTTGTTAGCCAAATCTCCATCGTTTGTAAGTAAAAGAAGCCCTTCACTGTACTTGTCAAGTCTTCCCACAGGAAAAACCTTATAAGGTAATTTTTCTAAAAAACTTTTTATTGTTTTTTTTTCGTGTGGGTCCCAAAGAGAAGTTAAAAATCCTTTAGGTTTATAAAAAAGATAGTAAACTTTGGGAGGAGGAGTAATAAATTGATTTTTAACACATACCTTATCTTTAGATAAATCTACTTGATAAGAAAGATCTTTAACTATTTTTCCGTTAACCGAAACTTTGCCTTCAAGAATTAAGTCTCTAGCCTTTCTACGAGAGCAAACTCCACAGTAAGCTAAAAATTTACCCAGTCTCATAGTTGTTGCCATTTAAAATACCCTCAATATAAAACGATTTCCTCACCTAGGGATGGTATATAGATTTTGTCTTGCCAGTTATTTTTTTCCTTTAAAATATTTTTAAAAACTTCCATTTTTTCAGGTTCCCCATGAACTAAAAAAATTTTTTGAGGATTTTCAATAGAGGTTAACCATTCTAAAAGCTCGCTTTGTCCGGCATGGGAAGAAAAACCATTTATAGTATATATCTGAGCTCTGACCGGGATTTCTTCACCAAAAAGTACTATTTTTGACGCTCCTTCTATAATTTTTCTTCCTAAAGTTCCTTTAGGTTGGAATCCTACAAAGATTAAACTACACTCTTCTCTCCACAAGTTGTTTTTTAAGTGATGAAGAATTCTTCCACCGGTTAGTGTTCCGTTTCCAGCTATAATAATAGCTTCTGATTTAATGTGATTAATAGCTTTAGATTCTTCTATGTCTTCTGTTAAAAAAAGGTTAGGAACTTCAAAAGGGTCTTTTTGTAGAAAAATCTGATAAGTTTCTTCATCGTAAAACTCTGGGTTATCTTTAAAAATTTTGGTAGCCTTTATAGCCAATGGACTATCTAAAAAAATTTTAACCTTTGGTAAAAGACCAGCTTCAAAAAATTCTCTTAAAACAAAAAGGATCTCTTGAGCCCGTTCCAAAGCAAAAGTAGGAATAAGAACATTTCCCCCTCTTTTAACTGTCTCCAAAATAGCATTTAAAAATTCCATTTTAGACTCCTCAAAAGACTTGTGATTTCTATCTGCATAAGTAGTTTCTATAATTACAAAATCAGCTGAAGCTTCAGGTAGTGTAAAATCTCTTACAATAGGTTTATTTTTATTTCCTAAATCTCCAGAAAACACTATTTTCTTCTTAGTTTTTAAATCCTTAATTTCAACTGAAGCAGAACCTAGGATATGTCCAGCATCTTTAAATACAACTCTTATTTCCTTATTTAAAATTAGAGGAACTTCATAAGGAAGGGCAATTTTAAAATAATTAAAACTTTCTAATACATCATACTCGTCATAAAGCGGGGGTAGAGGAGGTTTTAAACCTTTTCTTACTGATTTCTTATATAAAGTTTTATAATGTTCTCTCATTACTTTAGAAGCATCAAGAAGCATAATTTTTCCTATTTGAAAAGTAGGTTTGGTAGCAATAATTTTTCCTTTGAAACCCTTTTTTACTAAACAAGGAACTCTTCCACAGTGGTCTATGTGTGCATGAGTGAGTATCAGATAAGAAACTTCTTTTACATTACAATAAGTAAGTAAGTAATTCTTTTCATAATCTTCCCCCTGAAATAAACCAAAATCAATTAAAAGAGAAGTATTTCTAATTTTTAAAAGAAAAGAACTTCCTGTAACTTCTTGGGCGGCTCCATTAAATTTAAGAACAGCTTCCATTTTTTCTTCTATCTAAAAGATTACTCTTTTAGGATGTGTATAAAGATTAAATCTATTTTCTCTTAAAAAGCCTATTAGAGTAAGTCCATTTTCTTCGGCAAGTTTAACTGCTAAAGAAGTTGGAGCACCTCTGCTTGCAACTAAAGGAATTCCTTTTTTGACAGCTATTTCAATCATTTCCGAAGAAACTCTACTACTTATAAAAAGCATTTTGTTACTTAAAAGAATTTTATTTAAATAAGCCCACCCTAGAATTTTATTCATAACATTGTGACGTCTTATGTCTTCTACTAAAACCCAAATTTTTTCATTATCAGCTAAAGCAGCACTATGAGTACATCCCGTAATCTTAAAAAGTTCCGAGGTTTGTAAAAAATTTTTGAAAAGTTCTAAAAGTTTTTTAGACCTTATATTAAATTCTTTTTTTTTACTGGTATCTTCATTTAATATTTGGTCAACTTTTATAAGCTCTACTTTAGTTAGTATTTTATCTGAAGTTTCTTTATACTCAAGTTTTTTTAAAAGTGTAGAATTTTCAATAAGATTTTTACTTATTAAAAAACCTAAAACAAGTTCCTTAATATGGGTTGGTGTTCCAGAAAAACTATAAGTTTTGTTATTTAAATAAATAAAAATTTCTTTTTCCACAGCTAAAAAATCCTGTTCTTCAATTTTACCTTTTTCTAAACTATATTTGATTATATTTTTGGAAACTAAAGGATTAGGCATTTTAGTAAATTTAGTCTTTAACTTTGTTTACCTTACAGTAACTGCTAAAACTTGTTTTAAAGTAGTTTCCCCTTTTAGAACTTTTAGAATTCCATCTTGTTTTAAAGTAAGAAATCCTTTTTGCATAGCTACTTTTCTAATTTCTGAAGGTGGGGCATTTTTAATTATGTAATCTTTTAATTCTTCATCAGGGATTAAAAGTTCGTGAAGGGCTATTCTTCCTTTAAAACCTGTAAAGTTACAGAGAGGACATCCTACAGGCTTATAAAAAGTTGCTTTTTCAAATAGTTCTTCTTTTAAAGGTTTTACTGGATGAAATCCATATTCAAATTTGAGTCTTTCTAACTCTTCTTTAGAAGGTATATAGGGTTCTTTACAGTTAGAACATAACCTCTTAGCTAGTCTTTGAGCTAAAATTCCTAAGAGAGCATCTGCAAAATTATAAGGATCTATGTCCATACCTAAAAGTCTAGTAACTGTCTCTGGAGCACTGTTAGTGTGAAGGGTACTTAATACTAGATGTCCTGTTAAAGAAGCTTCTATTAAAATGTGTGCGGTTTCCCTGTCTCTGGTTTCTCCTATCATTATAATATCTGGGTCAGCCCTTAAAAAGGACCTCAAAATTCTTGCAAAAGTAAGTCCAATTTTAGGATTTACTTGAACTTGTCTTAATCCTTCTTGGACAATTTCTACTGGATCTTCAGCAGTCCATATTTTTTTAGTAGGTTTGTTTAAATATTTTAAAGCTGCGTGTAAAGTAGTAGTTTTACCAGAACCTGTAGGACCAACTGCCAATATTAAACCATAAGGTAAATCTAAAATTTTTTTAAAATTTTCGTAGTTTTCAGGTAAAAGATCTAGCTCTTCCAAATGTCTAAACTCAATTCCTCCCAAGATTCTTAACACAGCATCTTCATTTCCATCAATGGTTGGTATAGTAGCAACTCTTATCTCAAAAGACTGGCCGGTTTTGGTCTTGAATTTTATCTTACCATCTTGGGGAAGTCTTCTTTCTGCAATATCTAAATTAGCCATAATTTTAATCCTTGAAATAATTAACCTTTTTTGAGATTCGGGTAAAACTGTATAAGTAAAACAATCGCCATCTACCCTAAACCTAACTTGAAGCCCCATTTTACCTGTAAGACTTTCAAAGTGTATATCGGAAGCTCTTAACTTGTAAGCTTCTTCTATAATACTATTTACTAAGTTTACAATAGTACTATCTACTAGTTCTGCTTCTGAAATTTCTTCTTCTGGCTCAGATTCTGGCTCAAATTCAAACTCCTCTCCTAAAGAAGGATAAAAATGTTTTTGGATAGTCTCTAAGATATCTTCTTTTATTGCAAAGCCTAACTTAGCATCAGAAAGGTGTAAAATTTTTTTTACTTTTTCAATAGTTTCTTTGTCTTCCGGATTATAACATATTAAGTAAACAATATTTTCATATTCAACAGGCAAACAAAGAGTTTCTTCAAAGAATTGTTTTTTAATTTCTAGAATCTTAGAAATTTTCTTAAATTTTTTGAATTCTTTTAGGTCAAAAGCAGGAATTTGGTAATAGTTTTCTATGGATTTCAGAATTTCGGTCTTAGGAATTTTAAATCTTTCCATTAAAATTTTTTCAATACTTAAATTTTTTTCTATAGCTTCTAACTGAAGTTTAAGAAGAGTTTCTGAAGATACAGGAAGATTTTTGAGAACATCTTTAAGTTTTTCAAAGCCAACCAAAATTTTTAACTTCTCAATCTTTTCTAAATACTTGGTTTCCGAATATAATAAAAATAACTTTTTAACAATTTCTAAAGCTTTCTTAAATTCTTTGTTTCTTTCACAAATTTCACTTGCTTTTTCTAATAAAAACTTTTTAGTTTTTGCTTCTAAATTTGGAGTTTTTAGGATTTCTAAAATTGTTTCTAAAACTAAGAAGTCTTGCTTGATTTCATCTTCTAAAGTTTCTAAAGCGTTTTTAATTACATTCAGGTCTTGAGGATGTTCTTTAATTAGAAGTTTAATCTTGTGGAGCTTTTCTTTGATGCTAAAGTTTTTTGCTAAATCTTCCATCTTGAGTTAAAATATCGTAAAAATTTTATTTAACTTTAACATAAAAATTTGAAAATGAAAATTTGGTCAGAATATAGGAATATAAAAATCGGAGATTATGCTTAAGCTATGAATTTGGAGTTAAATTAAATTTTATAGTAGACAAAAAACTTTGATACTACGAAAAAAACCGAAGAATATTTGAATTTTTAATTAAAATTTTTAGATAAATTAATATTAAAATAGAAAATTCCAAATTTTTAAGTTTATTTAATACTTGACAAGCCTTAAAGAATTGTTAAAAATGTATATACAAATAAAAAATGTAGGGAGGGTACAATGAGTGAAATAAAAAAACATGATACTCCTTTAGTGGACCAATTAAAATCTGGACCTTGGCCAAGTTTTGTAGATGATATTTATACTTATGCTGAGAAACATAAAAAGCAAGCTTGTTTTGATATTATGGGGCAGTTAGAATTGTCTTATAAAAATAAGGAAACTCATTGGAAACATGGTGGAATCGTAGGAGTTTTTGGGTATGGTGGAGGCGTTATAGGGCGTTATTCAGATCAACAAGATAAGTTTCCAGCTATTTGGGCTTTTCACACTATTCGTGTACATCAACCAGGTGGAAAGTGGTATCACACTTCTTACTTAAGAAAACTTTGTGACATGTGGGATAATAGAGGTAGTGGTATAGTTAATTTTCATGGTTCTACGGGGGACCTTGTTCTTCTTGGTACTGTAACTGAACAACTAGAATATATCTTTTTTGACTTAACTCATCAGCTGAAACAAGATTTAGGTGGTTCTGGTTCAAATTTAAGAACTCCTGCTTCTTGTATGGGCAAATCTCGTTGTGAATGGTCTTGTATTGATACTATGGCTATAGAGTACGATTTAGGTATGGAATTTCAGGACGAACTTCATCGTCCTTCTTTTCCTTACAAGTTTAAAATTAAGGTTTCCGGTTGTCCTATTGACTGTGTAGCAGCTATTGCTCGTGCAGATTTATCTATTATTGGAACCTGGATTGATGATATTAGAATTGACCAAGAGGCGGTAAAAGCATATGTAGGAGGGGAGTTAAAACCTGGTGGTGGTTCTCACTCTGATAGAGATTGGGGGCCTTTTGACATTCAAAAGGAAGTAATTGAACTTTGTCCTACTCAGTGTATGTATTGGGATGAAAAAGAGAAAAAACTTTATATTAATAACAAGGAATGTAATAGATGTATGCATTGTATAGCGGTTATGCCTGAAGCTCTAAGACCAGGTACTGATACAGGAGCAACCATTCTTATGGGAGCAAAAGCTCCTATTTTAGAGGGAGCTCAACTTTCTACTGTGATTGTTCCTTTTATGAGATTAGAACCTCCTTATGAAGAGTTAAAAGAACTTATTCGCAAGGCTTGGGATTTCTGGATGGAAGTTGGTAAAAATCGTGAGCGTTTAGGAGAACTTATTCAAAGGATTGGTCTTAACAGATTTATCACTGAAATTCTTGGACTTAAAGCTGTTCCTCAGCATATTAGAGAACCTCGTTCTAATCCTTATGTATTTTGGAAAGAAGAAGAAGTTCCAGGTGGTTGGACAAGAGATGCTGCAGAATTTAGAAAACGTCACCCAGCTTAATTTAGCTGGTTTAAAAAATTTATTTAAATAAAGGAGGGTTATTATGGAAGAAAAAATTGTAATGCCTGATCCGATTTATAGTGAGCCTTATGATCCGAAGTTGGCAGAAAAACTTTATAATCCTTCTAAACCTATGGAAAATAGAATTACTGATATAGGACCTCCTCATTATAGCCAGTTTCTACCTCCTATTGTTCAGAAGAATTATGGAAAGTGGAAATCTCATGTTATTCTTCAGCCTGGAGTTATAAAATATACTTCTGAAACAGGGGATGTAATATATGTAGTAAGATGTGGAACTCCTCGATTAGAAACTACAGATTATATCCGTGAAATTTGTGAAATTGCTGATAAGTATTGTGATGGTTATGTACGTTGGACAACTCGTAACAATGTAGAATTTCATGTGACCTCGGAAGAAAAACTCAAAGCTTTAATTGAAGATTTAAAAAACAGAAAACATCCTAACGGTTCTCACAAATTTCCTATAGGTGGAACTGGAGCAGGGGTAAGCAATATTGTACATACTCAAGGGTGGATTCATTGTCATACTCCAGCAACGGATGCTTCTGGAGTGGTAAAAGCAGTATTAGATGAACTTTTTGAATATTTTGGTTCTCATAAGCTTCCAGCCAAAACTAGACTAGCTTTAGCCTGTTGTTTAAATATGTGTGGAGCGGTGCACTGTTCTGATATTGCTATTCTTGGAATACATAGAAAACCTCCTCTAATTGAGGATGATAGATTGGAACATGTATGTGAAATTCCTCTAGTAGTGGCTGCTTGTCCTCTTGGTGCTATAAGACCTGCTACTGTAGAAGTAAGTGGGCAAAAAAGAAAAAGTGTAAGAATAAACTTGGAACGTTGTATGTTCTGTGGTAATTGTTATACTATGTGTCCTGCTATGCCTCTTTCTGATGGAGAAGGAGATGGAGTTGCTATTTTAGTTGGAGGTAAAATTTCTAATAGAATTTCTCCTCCTAAATTTTCTAAACTAGTTATTCCCTACATTCCAAATGAACCTCCTCGTTGGCCTACTACTGTAAAGTGGGTAAAGAAAATTTTAGAAACTTATGCTAAACATGCTAGAAAATATGAAAGACTTGGTGATTGGGCCGAAAGGATAGGATGGGAAAAATTCTTTGAACTCTGTGAAATTCCTTTTACTGATAAGTGCATTGACGACTATAGGTTGGCTTACGATACTTATAGAACTTCTATGCACTTTAAATTTACTAGCCATGTAGAAATTAAATAAAAGAGGTGAAACGCGATGGATAAAGAAGAACTTAAACAAAAGATTATTGAGGTTATTGAAAAGAAGATAAAAGTTGCGGGAAAATCTAAGGTTTATTTAAAAGACCTCCAGAAAGATTTACCAGGAGTTAGTCCTAGAGATATTAAAAATGCTGCTAATGAACTAGTAAGGGAAGGTAAGTTAGAATATTTTTCTACCGGAAGTACTGTAATGTTTGGAATTCCTGGAGTAGGAATGGGATTAGAAGCTGGTTCAGAGAAACCTAAAGAAGAATAAAAGAAGAGAGGGGAGGTTTTTCTCCCCTTCTTCTTTTAAAATTTTTATTAAAGTTTTTAATCTTTTTTCACCAGAATAAATATAATTTTTAAACCAAATTTTTTTATCTTTTAAAGAAAGTTTACAATAAGCTCCTAAAGTTTGCATTAGTCTTATAAGACTTAAAAATTTCAATTCCTTTTTAAAAAGTTCTTTATTATATTTATCGTTTAATGCCAAATAATAATCTAATAATTCTTTTCTTTTTTCTTCAAGCTCTGCATAAGGATCATAAAGAAGTGAAGCTACGTCATAACCAGGGGGACCAAGACGTGCTCCTTGAAAATCAATGATGTAAACTTTTTTTTTCTTAATCATAAGATTTTTGCTTTGAAAATCCCGGTGCATTACAGTTAAATTATTAAAGTTAGCTTTTTCTTTTACCCAAATTTTAAACTCCTCTACAAATTTTTCGTCTAAAGAGATTTTTTTGTATTTTTCTACATACCATTGTAAAAAATATTTTACTTCTTTTTCCCATAAAAATTCAAAATCGTAAAAAGGGGTATCTAAAGTATCTTCTAGTGGAAATTCTTTATTTAAACTTTGTAAAGCAGATAAATGTTCTAAAGCTTGATAATAGTAAAACTTTCTTTTTCTTTTAAGGTCGTACAGTCTACAATTTCCCAAGTCCTCTATCAAAAGAATGCCTCTTTTTGGTTCATAAAATTTTATCTCAGGAACTGGAATTTTATATTTTTTAAAAAAATTTCCTAAGGAGTAGTAAGCTTTAGCTTCTTTAAGGCCATATTCATCTTTTTGAGGCAAAATAAGAATAAAGGTTTCATTTTTAAAAAAAAGTCTGAAAAATTTTCGATCAGAACCGTCACCTCTAAGAGCTTCAATTTTGTAAGGTTTTAATTTTAAGTCTGAAAGTATACTAAATAAAAAGTTGAAATTCATAATTTCCTGATCGAATATGAGCTTTTTTCCAAGAAACAACCTTAGAAAGAAAAGTTTTTTCCTCTATCAAAGTTTCCTCCTCAATATAGACCCAGTTTTCAATTTTTAAGTTCTTAGGAATTTTTTTAGTTTTTATCACTTGAAAAGACGAAAAATTGTTATTTAGAAAAGGTATGGAAATTTTATGAACGAGAAGGTCCTCAAAACAAGATAAATATCTTTCCAAAGTGCCTATATCTTTTAGGTAATACCCTTGGGTTATAAAAGAGTTTATAGAAATTTTTTTGTTAAAAATAAGCATCTGATAAATCTTTATTAAGTCCTTCTCTTGAGGAAAATACTTAAATATTTCCGGATTAATTACTTGAATTCCTGCATAGGTATAAGCATTTTTAGAAGCTATTCTGAAATTTTTAACCAGATTACTTTCTATTTCCACATTATCATTGTGCCCTTTAAAGCATAAAATAGTTATGGGATTATTTTGATTTAAATGATAAAAATAAAATGTTTTTAATGGAAAATTGGTTAATATATCTCCGTTTATAACTAAGGTAGGCTCTTTAAAAAAAGTCCTAGCATTTAAGAGAGCTCCTCCTGTTCCTAAAAGATAGGGCTCTACAAAAACTTCTATTTCTACTTGTAAATGTTTTCTTTGATATTCTTTTATAAAGGGAAGAAGCTTATCTTTAAGATGGTACGCATTAATTCCTATTTTTCTAAATCCACTGTAAATTAGTTGGTCTAAGATAATTTCTAAAAGAGGTTTTCCTATTATAGGAAAAAGAGATTTAGGTAAAACTTTAGTGTAAGGAAGAAGTCTTCGGCCTTCTCCAGCTGATAAAATGAAAGCCTGCACAGATTAAGTTTTAGAAAGTTTGTCTTCTTTATCTTCTTTTAAAGATTCTTTAAATTCAGTTGAATTTAAAGCTTCTTTAAAAGAACGAATCCCCTTTCCTAGACTAGCACCAACTTCAGGAAGTTTCTTAGCTCCGAAAATTAAAAGAGCTAATAATAAAATAATAAAAATTTCTTGTCCTCCTATAAAACTCATTAAAGATTCCTCCTGAATTCTATTATTTTGATGCAAATTATACTTATTTCGTAAAGGATTGTCAAGAGTATGCCTAAGAGTATTTGATTTAAAGGATCGCTTGAAGAAGTTACTATAGCAGAGATTAAAAAGAAGAAAATTATAAAATAACCCCTATAAGTTTTAAGGAAGCGAGAATTAATTAATTGAAGAAAAAAAAGAAAGAATATAAAAGACGGAAGCTGAAAAACTATTCCAAAAAGAATAAAAATTTTTAGTACAAAAGATATATATTCGTTTAAAAAAGGTTTGAAGGTAAGAAAGTTTTTTCCAAAAGAGGATAATATTTTAATTATAAAAGGAATAAAGGCAAAGTAAGCTAATAAAGTACCAAATAAAAAGGCAAAACAGGTAAGTAAAAAGGCTATTTTAATCCATTTTTTTTCGTGAGAGTATAAACCTGGAGCTACAAAATTCCACAGTTGATAAAAAATATAAGGACTTCCTAAAATAAAACCTCCTATAATAGCTATTTTGATATAAAGAGAGAAAACTTCGGTAAAAGTTTTAAAAAAAATAACTTCTTCTAAGGGAAGGTTTTTATAAAGAGGCTTAAGTAAAAAGGCTATTGTACTTTCTATTTTTAGATAAACTAAGATAGAAGCGATAACCCAACTTACAAAAGCTTTAATTAGACAAGCTCTAAGTTCTATTAAGTGAGAAATGAATGATTTTTTGTGTTCTAAATTATCTGGGGATTCACTCATGAAGTAATTTTATCATTTCCAAAGAAATATTCTCTGGGTCAAGACCAGCAGCTTTAAAAAGTTCTTTAGGATTTCCAGAAGAAGAAGGTTTTTTATGCCCCAAGAGTTTTATCTTAACTTTTTTACCTTTAAGACCTGCAATACTTGCAATTTTTGCTCCAAGCCCTGTTTCTACATAATGGTCTTCTACTACTAAAACATTTTTTAACTCAAAAGCTTCTAAAATGTCTTCTTCCGGTAAAGGTCTAAGTGAAGGGATATTTAGAACCGAAATTTGGATCCCATTTTCTTTAAGTATTTGATAAGCTAAAAGAACATAGTGAAGAAGATTTCCATAGGAAATAATAACTCCGTCTTTTCCTTTTCTAATCCAATCAGCTTTGCCGGGTTTAAATTCATAGGAAGTGTCAAAGAAAGGTTTTCCATTTTCCTTAGTGATTATAGGAATTTTTGAACGCCCCATTCCTACGAATACATTTCCTGGACGTTGGGCAATAAATCTTATAATGTGATCAGTTTGATTAGGGTCTGCAGGAAGGTAGATTTCAAAATCAGGTAAACTCCAAAGTAATCCCAAGTAATCTATACATTGATGGGTGGGTCCGTCTTCACCTACATCAGCTCCAAGATGGGTGCATACTACTTTTAAAGCAGTTTTATTTAAGGAATTTATTCTTAACTGATTATATACTTCGTCTATCCCAAAAACTCCGAAAGTAGAAAAGAAAACTAGAAAACCTTCTTTAGAAAGTGCTCCTGAAACTGAAGCTGTATGATGCTCTTGGATTCCTGATTCGAAAAATGCTTGAGGATATTTTTTTTTAAATTCTGTTAATTTAACAGAACTTTCCAAATCACAAGTAAGAGCAAGAACTTTAGGAGGTTTTTCTGAAAAATTATTTTTTTCAGCTAATTTTAAAATAGCTTTGCCAAAAGCACTTCGACAGTCAGTTTTAGTATCTGAAGAATAGATTGTAGGCTCAGGAATTTCTATGTTTATTGGTAATGGTTCGTGAGGTTGATGAGGAAAAGAAACCTGCCAGGTTTTTCTTTTTTCTTTGAGATAATCAAGTTCACTCGGATCAAATCCTAGTTCTTCTAAAGCTTTTTTAGCCAGGTCTTCAGGTAAAGCCATTCCATGCCACTTTTCATCGTTTTCCATAAAGGAAATACCTTTTCCCATAACGGTATGAGCCAAAATAGCTGTAGGTGCCGAGGGATTTTCTACCTCTTTTTTTAAGGCTTTTCTCAGAGCTTTAAAGATTTCATAAAAGTTATGTCCATCAATTTCTATAAGATTCCAGGAAGTAGCTAGTATTTCCTCTTTTATTCTTTGAGGCATAACTTTCCAGATATTTCCTCCAATTTGAAGTTTGTTATAGTCAATAAGCACTATAAGATTATCAAGATTAAATTTAAAAGCCCATCTTCTAGCTTCAATAACTTGACCTTTTTGTTGTTCTCCGTCTCCCATAAAACAAAACACTTTACTATCAAGCTTTTTTAATTTTAAAGCTTGGGCCATTCCACATGCTGCTGAAAGACCTTGGCCAAGATTTCCTGTATTCCACTCTACTCCAGGTACACACTGTTCTACATGACCACCAAAGGCAGACCCAGCTCTTCTAAATTCCATTAAAAAAGCTTCTTCTGAAAAAAATCCATATTCACAAAGAACACTATATACTCCCGGACTGATGTGACCATGACTTATTACTATACGGTCTCGGTCCAAAGCCCGTGGATTGTTAGGGTCAACTTTAGCTATAGCATAAACTGTTAAAAGTAAATTTAAAGAAGACAAAGAACCTCCAGGATGTCCGCTTCCTGCTAAAGTGGTTGCTAAAATTATCCTTCTTGCACATCTTTTTAAAGCCGCTTCTAAAAATTTAATTTCAGAAGGAGAAAGTTCTTCTTTTTCTATAGAAAGTTTTAACATAGGGAAACTCCTTTTTATTGAAAGTTTTAAATATACAAGGGAAATATTATACTATGAGAAATTGAAAAATCAAAGGGTTTTTTTCTCTCTTTTCATAGCAATGACACCAGTTCTAACGATTTCTTTTATTCCCATAGGTTTTAATAGTTCAATAACTGCCTTAATTTTGTCTTCATCTCCAGTGACTTCTAAAATATAAGTTCTTGGACTAACATCTACTATTTTACACCTAAAAATTTCGCAGATTCTAAAAATTTCCTCTCTAGTTTCTTTTTCAGCTCTTACTTTTATTAAGGCCATTTCTCTTTCTACGAAATCACCTTCTTCAGTTACATCAACTACTTTATAAACATCTATCAATCTTCTTAATTGTTTAATAATTTGCTCTATTATAAACTTATCTCCTTGAGTGACTAAAGTAAGGTGAGAAAGTGTAGGATCTAAAGTTTCAGCTACACATAAACTGTCTATGTTAAAACCTCTTCCACTGAAAAGTCCTGCTATTCTAGCTAAAGCTCCAGGAGTATTTTCTACTAAAACCGAGAGAGTATGTTTTTTTATATTTTTTTCGTTCATAAGAACCTCCTCACTTTTTCCTAAACCAGTATCATTTCCGTAGTAGCTCTACCAGCTGGAACCATTGGGAATACTCCTTCTTCAGGAGCTATATGAACATCTAAAATAACAAGAGTATTAAGTTCTAACATTTTTTTCAAGGCTGGCTCAACTTCTTCAGGTCTAGTAATTTTCATTCCTACAGCTCCATAAGCTTCAGCTAATTTGACAAAGTCAGGTAAAATTTCAAAACGCACTTGAGAATATCTTTTTCCATAAAATAGTTCTTGCCATTGACGAACCATTCCTAAATATCCATTATTTAAAATTACTATTTTTACAGGAACTTTTTGTTCCATTGCTGTGGCCAATTCCTGAATATTCATCTGAATTGATCCATCCCCTGCTATGTCTATTACTAATTTTCCGGGATTACCAATTTGAGCCCCTATAGCAGCTGGAAATCCAAATCCCATAGTTCCAAGTCCACCTGAGGTTATAAGAGTTCTAGGATATTTGAATTTATAAAACTGAGCCGTCCACATCTGATTTTGACCTACTTCTGTGGCAATAATAGCTTCACCTTTGGTTAGTTCGTATAACTTTTCAATTACATACTGAGGCTTTATATAATTAGGATCAAGTTTATAAGTTAAAGGGTATCTTCTTCTCCAAATATCAATTTGTTCCCACCAGTCTTTAAATCTTTCCTTCCAATATTTTTTAGGTTTGGCTCCAGCTTTAATTGTTTCTAAAAGTTTTTTTAAAGCTCTTTTACAATCTGCTACTATAGGAATATGAACTTTTACATTTTTCTGAATTGAGGTAGGGTCTATATCTATGTGAATAATTTTAGCCATTGGAGCAAAAGCATCTACTCTACCAGTTACTCTATCATCAAACCTTGCTCCTACAGTAAGCAGTAAGTCGCAATTAGCTACAGCCATATTAGCATAGTAAGTTCCATGCATCCCTAACATCCCTAAACACTGGTCATGATCCCCTGGGAAACCACCTAATCCCATAAGAGTCATGGTGACTGGTAAGTTTAGCCTTTCTGCTAATTCTTTAATCTCTTCCGAAGCACCTGAGGATATAACCCCCCCTCCAACTAAAAGTATCGGTCTTTCTGCTTTTTCTAAAAGTTCATAAGCCCTTTCTATTTGTTTAATGTGAGGTTCGTAATTAGGATTATAACTTCTGAGTTTAATTTCTTCAGGATAATAAAATTCTCCTTTAGCTTGAAGAATATCTTTAGGAAGATCTACCAGTACAGGACCAGGTCTTCCAGTTCTTGCTATATGAAAAGCAGCTTTAATAATAAAAGGAAGGTCTTCTATTCTTTTCACTAAAAAGTTGTGCTTGGTAATAGGACGGGTGATACCTGTAATATCTGCTTCTTGAAAAGCATCATTGCCTATAAGTTTAGTAGGAACCTGCCCAGTGAAAACTACAATAGGAATAGAATCCATATAAGCTGTAGCAATACCTGTAACTGTATTAGTAGCTCCTGGACCAGAAGTTACCAGAACTGTACCTACCTTTCCAGTTGAGCGAGCATAACCATCCGCTGAATGAGTAGCAGCTTGCTCGTGTCTAACTAAAACATGTTTAATTTCGGGAGTTCTGTAAAGTTCATCATATATGTCAATTACCGCTCCTCCAGGATATCCAAAAATTACCTCTACCCCCTCTCTTTTTAAAGCTTCAACTACCATTCGAGCTCCAGACATTATCAATTTCAATCTACCCTCCTTCCTTTTCGTATTTTTTAATTAATTGATAAATTTTTTCTTTTAAATACAATTTTTCTTTTTTAATCTGTTTCTCTTTTAGCTCCTCTTCCGTAGTTAAGTATATCTTTTTTACCAATCTCTCTAATTCCTTTTCCAATTTTTGATGTCTTTCAAAAAGTTCCTTTATATCTGGGTATTTTTCTGCATATTTTTTAATTAGTTCTTTATCCATTTTTAACCCCTTTTTATAATAAAATTTCAAAGTTTCCTATGATTTGTGAAAATCTTCTCTTATTTTCAGAAAAATTCATTTATTAGAAAGATTGAAAGTCAAAGCTTTCAAAATTTCTATAGGTAAAGGAAATAAAATGGTTGAATTTTTTTCAGTAGCAATTTCTGTTAGAGTTTGTAAATATCTGAGTTGTAAAGTAATAGGATTTTCAGCCATGATTTTTGCAGCTTCAAGTAAAGTTTTAGAAGCTTGATATTCCCCATCAGCACTGATTATTTTAGCTCTTCTTTCTCTTTCTGCCTCTGCTTGTTTTGCCATAGCTCTTTTCATCTCCTCTGGTAAGTCAATTTCTTTTATTTCTACTTTAGAAACTTTTACTCCCCATGGTTCTGTATCTGCATCTAAAATTTCTTGAAGTTTGAGATTCAACTTTTCTCTTTCAGATAAAATTTCGTCTAGTTCCGCCTGTCCACAAACACTTCTTAAAGTAGTTTGAGCTAATTGGCTGGTAGCATAGTGATAGTCTTCTACTTGTAAAAAGGCTTTTTCAGGCTCTACAACTCTAAAGTATACCACTGCACTTACCTTTATAGAAACATTATCTTTAGTTATAACTTCCTGAGGAGGAACATCCAAAGTGACAGTTCTTAAATCAATTTTTCTCATCCTATCAATTACAGGAAGAAGAATAATAATACCAGGCCCCTTCACACTTAAAAATTTCCCTAGTCTTAAAACAACAGCTCGTTCATATTCGTTAATTATTTTAATAGAAGCTTGTAAAAAAAGTAAAATAATAATTATTATAAAAAGAAAAGACAAACTTAGTCCCATAAAACCTCCTTTTTATATTTAAATTAAAAAGAAATTTTAAGTAAATTATAACTTTATTTTAATTTTTATTCAATTTAAATAAAATTTTTTATTAACTACTTTCTTATCTTTCAATTCTGTAGAAAAGGAATCCTCTAGAAGATTTTTTTCCTCATCTTTTAAAACAGGTTTAAAATCGTCTTCATCTAATTCGAAAATTTGACGAACTATATTTATAGCGTATTTTCCATTTTCGTGATAACCTTTTTTGAGATAGTTTATGGGGTAATAAAGAAGTTTTTGGACTAAAGAATTAGTTAAAACTTCTAAATGTGCTTTATCTTTTTCTGAAAGGTTTTTGAGTTTTTTTAGAGTTTTAGATAACTCCTTTTGTCTTAAAATTTCTGCCTTGTGAACTAAGGCTCTAATTGTGGGATGAATTTCCAGTTCTGTTGCCCATTTTTTAAATTTTAAAACTTCTTCTTCAATAATAGTTTTAGCTCTTAAGGCTGACTTTTTTCTTTCGTTTAAATTCTCTTCTACTACAGCTTTTAAGTCATCAATGTCATAAAGATAAACATTTTCTAACTTA
Source organism: Thermodesulfobacteriota bacterium (assembly GCA_030578315.1). GTDB lineage: Bacteria > Desulfobacterota > Thermodesulfobacteria > Thermodesulfobacteriales > Thermodesulfobacteriaceae > Thermodesulfobacterium. The sequence continues at coordinate 21,408 of JAUQQL010000021.1, forward strand.
TTAACTTCTGGGTCTACATTTCTTGGAACAGCAATATCTATAATAAAAAGAGGTTTATATTTTCTAGGCTTGAGGACAGAAGCCACTAAACTTTTAGTAATTATAAAGTGAGTAGCACTGGTAGAAGAAATAACTACATCTGCAAAAGTAAGAGCAAAAGGAAGTTCCTCTAAAGAAAAAGCTTCACCTTTAAACTTTTCTGCTAATTTTACTGCTTTAGAAAAAGTTCGGTTAGCAATTACAACTTTTTTAACACCTGAAGAAACAAAATGAAGACAAGCAAGTTCAGCCATTTCTCCTGCTCCAACTAAAAGAAGAACTCTTTCTTTAAGAGAACCTAATATTTTCTTAGCTAACTGGCAAGCTGCATAACTTATAGAGACAGCTCCTCCACCTATACCAGTTTCGGTTCTTACTTTTTTTGCTACAAAAAATGCCCTATGAAAAAGTTTATTTAAAAATAGACCACAAGTTCGAGCTTCTAAGGCTTGTTGATAACAGTTTTTAACTTGTCCTAGAATTTGAGGTTCTCCTAAAACCATAGAATCAAGTCCACAACTAACCTCAAAAAGGTGCTTTACAGCTTCTTCATTTTCTAGAAGATAAAAATAAGATTTAAATCTTTCCCATGAAAAACCTAAGTTTTTTTTAAGAAATTCAGAAAATTCATTTAAAAGTAATTCCTTTTTTTCTTGTTCTAAAACAAATCCAAATTCTACTCTATTACAAGTAGAGAGAAAATAAGCTTCTTTGAAAGAAGAAATCTGCCTTTTTAAGTTCAATAAAAAAGAGCTAGAAGGTGTAAAGGATAATTTTTCCCTTAACTCTACAGGCGCGGTTTTATGATTTAGACCAATTAGTAAAAACAATAGTTTACTCAACATAGGTGTGAAAACTTTTAAAAAATAAATTTAAAACAAAAAAACTAAAAAACCAGATTAAGAAACTCAAAATAAACATGTAAGCTATTTTTTTACCTCTCCATCCTATAAGTACTCTTTGGTGAATAAGTACTGCATAAATAATCCATAAAATTAAAGTAATTACTTCTTTAAAAGACCATCTCCAATAAGTTCCTAAATAAAGTTCCCCCCATATTACACCGCTTATTATTCCTAAAGTAAGACATATAAATCCTAAATAAAGACATTTTTCATTAATTCTATCTAAGGAATCTAACGGAGGTAATTTTTTAAAAAAAATACCTAATTTTTTTTTCTTAATTTCGTGTTCCTGTAATAAATACATAATAGAGCTAATTAATCCTGTAATAAGAAATCCATGAGAAAAAAGAGACAAAACAGCGTGTAAAGGAAACCATATACTTTTTAAGTAAGGATTGAAAGGAGAAGAAAAAGTTGGGAAAAAATAAGATAAGATGACCAAAAGTATAATTATAGGAAGTAAAAAGAAACCCAAAGTATAAGCTTTAATTTTGCTTTTAACAAAATGAAGATAAATAGCCACTATTTGTAAACTTAAAAAATTTATTATGTCATTGAAGTATAAAGTATAAAAGTTAAAAATTTCATAAATTCTTTTAATCCAAAAAAAAATGTGAAAAACAAATCCTGCTGTCAAAACTACCTGAGAAGCTCTTAAAGCTTCCTTTTTTAAAGTTTTAAAATAAAAACCAAAACCTATCCAAGATATAAAGTAAGTTAAGATGGTTAAAAAAAGAAAAAAATTTTTCATTCAAACATGTTATTCTTCAATTTCTTCCTTCTTTTTAACAATATAAATAGAACACGGAGCAAAAGCAGCTAATTTAGCTGCTGTACTCCCAAGAGTATATCTTAGAATGGGAGCTCTTATACCTCTTGCACCTAAAATTAACAGATCTACAGACTCTTTTTCTATAAAAGAAAGTATAGCTTCAGGTACTGAGAATTCAGAGATAACTACTGTTCTAATAGGAAAATCATCTTTTATCTCTTTTTTAGCTTTATTTAAAAGTTCTTCTCCGTTTTTTAAAGCTCTTTCTTCTTCCTCTTTAGACATATCTTCTCTTTTTTGAACTATATGAAGAAGAATAAGTTCTCCCTTTTTAGTTTCTTTTAAGAATTTTTGAGCTACTTTTATGCCTTCTTTAGCATCTTCAGAAGCATCGTAAGCCAAAACTACCTTCATAAAAGTATCCTCCTTGTTTAAATTTGTATTTTATTATAACATACATAAAAAAAGCTTCTAGCATTTTTATAATAAAAACAATTTTTTGAATAACCTCTTTTAAGGATGTTGTAATTTATTTTTGAAGTGGTATTATTATTAAAAAAAATTTTTAAAAAAGTTTATAAAATGCCGATTTACGAATTTAAGTGTAAGGATTGTGGAGAAGAATTTGAGGTTTTTTTAAAAAGAAAAGAAGAAATTTTGGAGGTAGAATGTAAAGTCTGTAAAAGTAAAAATATTAAAAGGTTAATGAGTATAGTTAACTCCTTAATAAAAGGTTCTGAGTATTCCTCTGAAAAACCTCAAATTGCGGAGCAACATACTTGTCCAGGTGGAACTTGTACCCATTTAGATCTTCCAGGTTATAGTAAGTAATTTGTTTTTTTAAAAATGTCTATTAAAGCAATTTTTCTAGATGTTGAGGGAACTTTTCTAAAAATAAAGCCTTCTGTAGGGGAGATTTACGCTAAAATATGGGAATATTGGAATTATTCTTTGGACTCGGAACTTATTCAGGAGAGATTTAAAAAAGCTTATCAAGAAGTTTTTAAAAAAAATTTTTTTAAAAAATGGGATACTCAGAGTTGTAAACTTGCTTGGAAAAAAGTTTTCAGTTTAACTTTTGAGTTTTTAAAACTTGAAAACGGAAAAGAAAATATTCTAGAGGAGGCTTTTCAAAGAGCTTATAATTTTTTTGCTACAAAAGAATGTGTTGAAATTGTTCCTGGTTTTAAGGAATTTCTTTTTTTAGTTAAGACTAAAAATTTAAAGTTAGGAATTATTTCTAACTGGGATAATAGACTTTATGGCATTTTAAAAGAGTATCAAATTTTAAATCAATTTGACGGAATTTTTTTAGGATGTGAAGTAAACTATTTTAAACCACATCTTCAAATTTTTAAAAAAGCTTTAGAAAATTTTCAAGTTAAACCTCAAGAAAGTTTAATGATAGGAGATTCTTTGGAAGAAGACATTATTCCAGCTAAAAATCTTGGTTTTATAACTTTTTACTTTAAAGGTTCAAGTTTTGAAGAGGTATGTAAATTTTTGGAAAAAAGTTTTTTTATGAGTTAAAAGATGAGAGTTTATTTGTGTGGAATTGGTGGTATAGGAATGTGTGGGGTTGCGGGAATTCTTAAAAGTAACGGATTTGAAGTGTTTGGTTCGGAAGAAAAGGAAGTTTATCCTCCTGCTTCTGAAATTTTGAGTTTCTTAGAAATTCTGCCCCTTAAGCCAAATTGTCAAAATCTAAGTCTTTTAAAACCCGAAGCTCTAATAGTAGGGAATGCTATTAAAAAGGAACATCCTGAGATTTCAGAAGCTAAAAGATTAAAAATCCCTATATATTCTTTTCCATCTTTTTTAAAAGAGTTTCTTTTAAAAGAAAAAAAAGTTTTAGTATGTGCTGGTACACATGGAAAAACTACTACTACGGCTCTTTTGAGTTGGGTAGCCATTAATCTTAATCTAGACCCAACTTTTTTGGTAGGTGGAGTTATGAAAAATAATGGTTTAAACTTTGGGGTAGGTAAGGGAGATTTTTTTATTATAGAAGGAGATGAATATCCTTCAGCCTTTTTTGACCCAGTTCCTAAATTTTTACATTATCGTCCTTTAGGAGTTATTCTGACTAGTTTGGAATACGATCATGCAGATGTTTATCCTGATTTAAAGAGTTTAAAAGAAGTTTTTAGAAGTTTAATTAACCTTATTCCTAAGGATGGAATATTAGTTTATAATGCTGACGACCCTAACTTAAAAGAAATAATTGGAACCTCTTCTAGTAATTTCCAAAGGCTTTCCTATGGTAAAACATTTGATTCTGACTTTAGATTAATTAAAAGTCAAACTCGTTTAAGCGAAGATGGTTTTTTAAATGAGGTGATAGTTAAAATTCCTTACAAAGAAAAAATTCATTTTCATCTAAAGCTACCAGGGGAGTATAATGCTCTTAACGCTTTAGCAGTATTAACTTTAGGATATAGCTTAGGTTGGGACTTAGGGAAAATTATTCAGAGTTTAGAAAGTTTTTTGGGAGTAAAAAGAAGACAAGAAATAATTTGGAAAGATAAAAATTTAATAGTAATAGATGATTTTGCTCATCATCCTACAGCTTTAAAAGTTACTCTTTTAAGTTTAAAAGAAGCTATAAACCCTGATAAAATTGTCTTATTTTTTGAACCCAGAACTAATTCTAGTAAAAAAAAAGTTTTTCAGGAAAAGTACTTGCAAAATTTAAAAATAGCAGATATTATTTTTATTAAAAAACCTCCGCAAATAGAAAATATTCCTTTAAAAGAAAGGATAGATTTAAATTATTTAAAAGAAAATTTGGAAAAGGTTGGAAAAAAAGTTTATTTTTCTGAGCAATTGGAAAAAGTTTTTTCTTTTCTTAGTGGTTCGAGAAATCTCTTAGTTTTCATGTCTAGTGCTTCTTTAGAAAAGGAAATTAAAAATTTTTTGGAAGTTTATTACTTCTATAATGTCTTTTAAGGGTAAAATATTGATAATAGAAGGAAATGGAAGTGCTCAGCAAGTTTTTTATCAATATCTTTTAAAAGAGGGTTATTTATTAGATGTAGTTGATTCAGGTTATAGTGCTAGAAAATTTTTTTATCAAAAAGACTATGATGTAGTTCTTTTAGATTTAGAATTAGTTGATTTTGAGGGACTAGAATTATTAAAGGAGTTTGTAGAAAATGATTCAGGAACTCCTATAATAGCTTGTAGTCAAGATACATCTTTAGAAACTATAGTTTCAGCTATAAAGTTAGGAGCTTTTGACTTTCTTCCGAAACCATTTTCGTGGGTAAAATTAAAAACTGTATTAGAAAAGGCTTTAAGTACAAAACAGGAAAATTTGAGTTCCAAACTAGCATTTTATGAAAAAAAGAAAAGAGTTCCATTTATTGGGAAAAGTCCTGCTATAAGACCTGTTTTGGAGAAAGCAAAACTAGTGGCTTCTACCGACTCTACAGTTCTTATTACTGGGGAATCTGGAACAGGTAAAGGATTACTTGCTCAAAAAATTTATGAATGGGACCCATTTTATAAAAAAGCTTTTATATGTGTAGACTGTAGTTGTATAGTACCCACGCTTTTTGAAAGTGAGCTTTTTGGACACACTAAAGGTTCTTTTACAGGAGCTCATAGCTCCAAAATAGGTAAAATTGAACTTGCTCAAGGAGGAATTTTATTTTTGGACGAAATAGCTAACATTCCTTTAGACCTTCAGGCTAAATTACTTAAATTTGTAGAAGATAAAGAATTTTCTCCTGTAGGTAGTTTGAAGGTTATCAAAGCAAAGGTTAGAATTTTAGCAGCTACTAATAAAAATCTAAAAGAAGAAGTTAGGAAAGGTACTTTTAGAGAAGACCTGTATTATCGGCTAAATGTAGTTAATTTACATCTTCCACCTTTAAGAGAAAGGAAAGAGGACATTCCAATTTTAGCAGACTATTTTATCAACTATTTTTGTCATAAGTATAAAAAGTCTTCTAAAACTCTTTCTTCAGAAGTAAAACAAATATTTTTAGAGTACAGCTGGCCAGGAAATGTAAGAGAGTTAAAACATCTTATTGAAAGATTGGTAATTTTTTCTAAAAAAGATGTTATTACTGAAAAAGATTTATACTTTGCCGGTTTTGAAAATAATGATGTTCTTTTTCAAAACAAAAGTTTGGAATGTTTAGTTCCTTCCTTTGAAGAAATTTTACCTTTGGAGGAAGTTGAAAAAAATTATATAATCAAAATTTTGGAAAGATTCAAATGGAATAAGAGTCTAACAGCAAGGAAACTAGGTATTGATAGAAAAACTCTTTCGGAAAAACTAAAAAGATGGGGTATAATTAATCAAGTTTTTAAATAAAAAAATCAAAAAATATATAAATTTTAAAAGGAGAAAAAAACAATGAAAGTTCTTTTAATTTATCCTAGATATCCTGAAACATTTTGGAGTTTTAGATATGCTTTGAGATTTACTTTCAAAAAAGCTACTCATCCTCCTCTTGGACTTCTTACTATAGCGTCTTATTTTCCTAAGGAATGGAAAGTAAATTTAATAGATATGAATGTAGAGCCTCTGAAAGAAGAGGATTTAAAAGGAGTAGATTTAGTAGTTTTAAGTGGTATGTATGTACAAAAAGATTCAGCTATAGGAATAATTAATAAATGTAAAAGAAAAGGTATAAAACTCGTAGCCGGAGGACCTCTTTTTACGACTCATTACAATGAATTTGAAGAGTTGATAGACCATTTTGTGCTTAATGAAGGAGAAGTAACTTTTCCTCAATTTTTGAAGGACTTACAGAAAGGTACTCTTAAAAAAGTTTATACTACTTCTCAATGGGCAGACTTAAAGAAAAGTCCTATTCCTTCCTGGAATTTAATAAAAATGAAATATTATACTTCTATGGGAATTCAGTATTCTAGAGGATGTCCATTTAATTGTGAATTTTGTGATGTTACGAGACTTTTCGGTCACCAGGTAAGAACTAAAGATAAAGAACAAATTATAGCTGAACTGGAAGCCCTATATCAAAACAAATGGAGAGGTTCGGTATTTTTTGTAGATGACAACTTTATTGGAAGTAAAAAAAAAGTAAAGGAAGAAATTTTGCCAGCTATAATAGAGTGGCAAGAAAAAAAGGGATACCCTTTTTATTTTTATACTCAAGTTTCTATTAATCTAGCAGATGATGAGGAATTAATGAAACTTTTGGTGAAAGCTGGATTTAATTCAGTTTTTATTGGAATAGAAACACCTAACGAAGAAAGTTTAGCCGAAGCTAAGAAAGTTCAAAATCTTGGAAGAGATCTAGTTGAAAGTATAAAAAGAATACAAAAAGCGGGTTTAGAGGTAATGGGAGGATTTATAGTAGGTTTTGACAACGACCCACCTTCAATTTTTGATTTGTTAATAAATTTTATAGAAAAAACTAAAATTGTAATTGCTATGGTAGGCTTGCTTAATGCTCCTCCAGGAACTAATCTTTATAAAAGATTAGAAAAAGATGGTAGAATAAGGCCACATTTTAAAGGAACTAACACAGACCTTTGTACTAACATCATCCCTAAAATGGACTATAATTTTTTGATAGAGGGTTATAAGAAAGTTATTAGAGAATTATATAATTCTAAAAATTATTACCAAAGAATAAAAAATTTTATTAAAGAGTTTTATTCTTATCAAAAAATAAAAATAGATTTTAATTATTTAAAACTTCATTATGATTACTTTATTACTATTTTAAAATCTTTTTGGAAATTTGGCATTTTAGATGAAGAAAGAAGGTCTTTTTGGGACCTTATTTTATATACAGTTTTTAAAAAACCTCGATGTTTTCCTTTAACTATCTGGTATATTCTTTGCGGTTACCACTTTAGAAAGATATTTAAGGAAGTATTTTGATTTTTTAAAAGTTAACTTTTTCACTAAACATTTATCTTTAAATTTTAACAGATTATTTTTATAGAGAAAAAAATTTAAAGGGAGGACACTTTTATGGAACTTGAAATAGGAAGGGTTTTGATAAAAGACGGTCTTAAAGACCTTTACGAGTACAGTGAGGTAGATGTTCTTATAGCTGGGGCTGGTCCTTCAGGATTAACCTCTGCTAAATATCTAGCAGAAAAAGGATTTAAGGTGGTAATTTATGAAAGAAGGCTATCTTTTGGAGGAGGAATTGGAGGGGGTGGTAATCTTATTCCTAAAATAGTGGTTCAAGAAGAGGCTATTCCAGTTGTTGAAGAATTTAAAATAAGGTATAAAAAAACTGAAAAAGAACTTTATACTATAGACCCTGCTGAATTTATAGCTAAATTAGCAGTAGGAGCTATTGATGCAGGAGCTAAAGTGATTTTAGGAGCTTACATCCACGATGTTATAGTAAGATACAATCCACCTAAAGTTATAGGAGCTTTATGGAACTGGACTGCTGTAGAACTAGCTAATCTTCATGTAGACCCACTTTATACCCAGTCTAAAGCTTTAGTTGATGCCACAGGGCATGGAGCTGAGGTTGTTTGTGTGGCAGCTAAAAAAAATCCAGATTTAAATATTAAGTTAGCTGGAGAAAGATCAAACTGGAGTGAAATTTCTGAAAAACTGGTAGTAGAATATACAGGTAAAGTAGCTGAAGGACTTTATGTTACTGGAATAGCTGTTTGTGCAGTATATGGACTTCCTAGAATGGGTCCAATTTTTGGAGGAATGCTTCTGAGCGGAAAAAAATTAGCAGAAGTTATTGAAAAAGAGTTAAAAGTAGTAAAAAACACAGCTAATTCGTAAAAAAATCAAGGAGGAGTGCCCGAGAGGCCGAAGGGGGCCGACTCGAAATCGGCTGAAGGGGTTTAAAGCCCCTTCCGGGGGTTCGAATCCCTCCTCCTCCGCTTAATTAAAGCGTTTTTTTAATTTTTATTCAAATTGTTTAACCTGATTTATAATATCAGTTAAACTTTCGGCTTTCAAATCTTCTAGTAAAAAATACCTTCCTCCTAACCGATAAGCTAATTCCTTTGGAAGTTCCATCTTTAAAAAATTATTTTTTACTTCGCAGTCAATCACTAGCGTATCTACATACTGTAATTTTCTTATTTCCATGCAAATTTTAAATGCTTCTTCAACAGGATTAACTTCCGGGTTTAAACTTACATTGGCCTTACCATCTGAAAGGCAAATTAAAATAACCCTCATTTCAGGATACTTAAGATGAAATTTTTTTATAAGTTTATAGGCTTCTAAAAAACCTAAAGAAAGTGGAGTTTTTCCACCCGTAGGAAGTTCCTTTAACTTTTTATAAGCTAACTCAATTGAAGAAGTGGGAGGAAGAACAATTTTAGCCTGGCTTTTTCTAAAAATGATTAAACTAATTTTATCCCTTTTCTGGTAAGAATCCATAAGAAGAGACACTATCGCCCCTTTTACAGCTTCCATTCTTTTTTGAACCCCCATAGACCCAGAAGCATCAACAAGAAATACAATTAAGTGCCCAATTTTCCTTTCTTTTTCTTTATATCTAAAGTCATCTTTTTGAATAATAAGCTTATCCTTTCTTCCTCTTAAAATCTGAAATGGAGCAGCAGCTTTAATTGTTCCAAAAAAATCAATATCTTTGTTTCTACTAAAAATAACACTCCTTAAAAATCTCCCCCCTTTAAGTTTGGTCTTACTTTTGGTTCTTTTTCCTATAATATTTCTTACTACACGGTCTTTTTTAAAAATAAGTCTTTTAGGTTTAAAAATTTTTCCTATTCCAAAAATGTCCTCCTTTCCAGCTGAAGAAAAACTCAGTTCAAATTCTGAAAGTTCCTGCCTTTCTCCTTTAGAAAAATTTTCATCTTTTAAAGCTTTATTTTTAGAATTTTTTTGAGATTGAGGAAAATTTTTAGTAGATTCTTCTTGATTTTCTTTTTTTTCTTGCTCCTTGTCTTTAGATTGAGGTTTTTCTTCTACATATTTTTTCCTATGAAGAATTACAAACGGAGCTACTTCTCTTATATGTGACTCCTTTACAAAAGTATCCCCTTTAAAAGCTGCATAACTTAAAGAAGCATAAAACAGAAAAATTTCAGCTCTATGAGAAAAAACAGATCCTCTAAAAACAATTTCCGTTATTTCGTCTAAAGTATTTTCATCAAATTTAAGCTTTGTTTTTAAAATCCCTTGCATCTGAAGATATTTTGCAAAGTTTTCATAGGCTTCTAAATAAGAAATTTCAAAATTGTCAAAATTCTGGCAGGTTTTTAAAAATTTAAATTTTTCTTCTAATTCTTTTAATTCTTCGGTTGTAACGCACATACCGAACCTATCAAGAAAATGAGAAGAAATAAAACCTTCTTCGGGATTTAAAGTAGCTATAAGAGTAAATTTTTCTGATTTTTCAAAAATAAGGCTTAGATACTCATCAGGGAAAAGATTTATATCATCTATGAGAACAAAACTACCTTCAGCTTTTTCCAAAAGCCCTTTTTCATATATTCTTTTCCCTTTTTCTATAGTTTTTTCTATATCAATTCCACCTGTTAAAGCTTCATATGTTACTCCAAGAGGAATTTTTATGTAAGGGAAATTAACTATCTTTAAAAATTTTTCAAAACATTTAAGCAAAAGAGATTTTCCTGTTCCTTTTTTCCCAAGAATTAAAACTCCTCCACATTTTGGTTCAATTAAATTTAAGGTAAGAGCTAATTTTGCAGAAAAATTTCCCACAACTTCTGGAAAGGGAAGTTTAGAGAGTTGATAGAAGTTCATAAAGTTTTTTTACCTCACTTTCTGGCTCTTCAAATGGAGCTCTCTTAAGTCTATGTCTTAAAGAAAAAAAAGCTACTTTTTTAATGTCTTCTTTTTTTACAACTTCTCTTTGTTCAAATGCTGCATAAGCCTTTGCAGCCTTTAAAATCACTATATCCCCTCTATGACCATCTAAACTAAGCTGTGAAGTAAGGGTTACAACCGTTTCATAAATTTCTTCAGGAATTTCAACCCTTGGTAAAAACTCTTTAGCCTTGATTATTTTTTCTCGCAATTTTTCTTGTTCAGACTTCCATTTCTCTAAAAATTTCTCGGGATAGCTATCAAATTCTATCTTTCTTTTAAGAATCTCTTTTCTTAAATTTTTATCAATCAAAGCTCTTACCTCTACACAAAGCCCGAAACGGTCTAAAAATTGAGGTCTTAATTCCCCTTCTTCAGGATTCATAGAACCAACAAGAATAAATTTTGCTGGATGAAAAAATGAAATACCCTCTCTTTCAACTCTATTTACTCCCATAGCTGCTGAATCAAGAAGAAGGTCAACAATATGATCTTCAAGAAGATTTACCTCATCTATGTAAAGAAAATTTCTGTTTGCTTGAGCTAAAAGACCAGGTTCAAAATGCCTTTTTCCATAAGAAATAGCATATTCTATATCTATCGTTCCAACTACCCTATCTTCTGTCACTCCTAACGGAAGCTCAATTACCTTCATTTTCTTTTTTTCTACTTCCAAAGGTTCTCCGTTTTTCTTTTTTTCTAAACATTCTATACACAGAAATCCATTTGGATCACAGTTAAAACGACACCCTTTTATAACTTCTATTTCAGGAAGTAGATCAGCTAAAGCTCTAACTGTAGTAGATTTAGCAGTCCCTTTTTCACCCATTATAAGAAGTCCACCTATAGAAGGATCTATTACATTAAGAATAAGGCCTAGCTTCATCTCTTCTTGATCAACAATAGCTGTAAAGGGAAAAATCATTTTAAAACCTCCTCCATCCTGATTTTCCAATACTCTATTTCTTCAGCAGTCACTATATCTATACTTCCACCTTGAAACTCTCCTTTTATCTCACCAACATCCTCCTCTAACCAACCTTCTATCTCCAGATAAATCATTTTTAACTTTTCTTTTATATCTTCTGCGGGATTCCATAATCCCCTTTCCCAAGCTTCTAAAAGCCTTCTTGCAATTTCTTCTAAAGCCCAAGGATTATTTTCTTTAAAAAATCTTTTGTTTTCTTCATTTATTAAAAAAGTTCTTGCAATATCATCAAAAATCCAGTCATCAACTTCTTGGGTGGTTGCTTCCCATCCATATATTCTCCCTATTCTTTTAGAAATATCTCCAGCTCCTTTATAACCATGTCTTTTCATTCCTTCAATCCATTTAGGATTGAGAAGTTTGGTCCTAACAACTCTTCTTATTTCATCTGCAAGATCTCTTACTTCTATATGGTTTGGATCGCGAGTATCTCCA
>JAUQQL010000022.1 GCA_030578315.1 Thermodesulfobacteriota bacterium
TAGAGTACTATTTAATTAGGGTTTCTGTTTTTAAAATTTTTTGTAAAATAATTCTTATAAGGGTCGTAAAACTTTTTATTAAAATTAAGGGAGGATTTTTTTAGATGAAGAAATATTTTCTTCCTTTTATTTTTTTATTAATTTGTATGGTTTCAGGCTTAGCACTTTTTTATTATTCTTACTATCAAGAAAAGGGATTTATATTTACTTTTATTGGAGCTTTTTTGGGATTAGCTTTAGGGATTGTTATTCTTCTCTTAGAAGAAAAAATTAGAAAATTACCCTTTTTACAAATTTTAGGTGGCTCCTTAGGACTTGTTTTAGGATTAGGTTTAGCTAAACTTTTATCTTTCTTTTTTGAAATATTTACTCAAGGAGTTTGGCAAGTATTTTTGTACTTAATGAGTATGTTAGGATTAGGATATCTAGGTATGGTTTTAGGAGGTGAAAAAGTTAAAGAAGTTAAAATTGGAGATTTTATAGAGAAATTCACTGAAAAAATAGCTAAAATTTCTACTCCCATTTCTACAGTTTCTAAAAAGTTAGGAAGTAAAAAAGAAATTTCTAAAATAGTTGATACTAGTGCTATTATTGACGGAAGAATTGTAGAAATTTGCAAAACAGGTTGGTTAGAAGGAGTTATTTTAATTCCTAAAATAGTTTTAGATGAAATTCAGTATCTAGCAGACAGCACAGATCCTTCCAAAAGAAGTAAAGGAAGAAGAGCCTTAGAGCTTTTAAATGAACTTAAAAATATTGAAAAGGTAGAATTTAAAATTGTAGACCAAAACTATAAAGAACTTTCTAGCACAGATGAGAAACTAATTAAACTATGTAAAGACCTGAACGCCAAGCTTATAACTACGGACTATAACTTAAATAGGCTTTCTCAATTTCAAGGAATTGAGGTTCTCAATATAAATGAATTATTTTTAGCCTTAAGACCTCCTATTTTCCCAGGAGAGAGTTTGAAAATCCAAATCATTAAAGAAGGGAAAGAAAAAAATCAAGGAGTAGGTTATTTAGAGGATGGAACTATGGTAGTGGTGGAAGGAGGAAAATCCTTTTTAGGAAAGGAAATTGAAGTAGTAGTTTCTCATCTTCTTCATTCTCCTACTGGGAGAATAGTCTTTGCTAATCTTAAAGAATTTAAGAAAGTAGGTCAATCTTAAAGGGTTAAATGCCTAAGATTATTTTTCTTCCTGAAGAAATAAGATCTAAAATTGCAGCAGGAGAGGTTGTAGAAAGACCAGCTTCTGTAGTTAAAGAACTTATAGAAAATGCTTTAGATGCTAAGGCTAATTTTATAAAGGTAGAAGTAAAAGGAGGTGGACTTCAAGAAATATCGGTTTACGACGACGGCGAAGGAATGGATCCTGAGGATCTTAAAATTTGTTATAAACCTCATACAACAAGTAAAATTAAAGAGCTTTCAGATTTGTTTAAAATTACTACTTTTGGCTTCAGAGGTGAAGCTCTTTCAAGTGTTGCTCAGGTATCTAAATTAAATATTCTAAGCAAAAGAGCTGAAGAACTTATAGCTTATGAGGTAGAAGTTGAATATGGAAAAGAAAAAGCTTTTAAACCTTCAGTTTTATCTAAAGGAACTCTAGTAAAAGTAAAAAATCTCTTTGGAAATCTTCCAGCAAGAAAGGCTTTCATAAAAAGTCCTAAAAGTGAAAACTTTAAAACCTTAGAAGTAATTAAAGGGCTTTTTTTGTGTAAACCTGAAGTCAGGTGGGAAGTATTTATAGAGGATAAAAAAGTGCTAACTTGGGAAGGAGGCTCTCTTAAGAGTCTTTTATCTAAAATTACAGGAATAGAAGAAGAGTACTTTAAAGAGATTTATAAAAGTCTTCCTCCTTATGAAGTTTATCTTGTTTTAACTTCTTCTTCCAAAACTTTTAGTCATACTAGATTTTTGTATACCTTGGTTAATCAGCGCTGGATAAAAGACGAACATTTTAATAAAATGCTTTTTTCAGCTTTTAAAACATTTTATGGAAATTTAGGATTTCCTGCTGGGATTGTAAAAGTAAAAACTCCACTTCACCTTATAGATGTAAATGTCCATCCTGCTAAATGGGAAATAAGATTTAAAGACGAAAAGGCTGTTTATCAGGCTCTTGAAACTACTCTGGAAGAATTTTTTTTATCTTCTAAAAAGAGTAATTTTTATACTTTTTCTTCTCTAAGTAATAGTAAAATAAAAGAAGATTTAGAAATAGCACCTAAATTTTCCCCCTCTCCACACTTTCCTAAAAAAGAATTTTTAAAAAGTCTTTTTTCTTTAGATAAGGAAGAATTTTTTTATTTAGGTAAATTTTTAAACACTTACTTTTTAGTAGAACATGAAAAAACTCTTTATATTATAGACCAACATGCTCTTTCTGAAAGAATTATTTTTGATGAGCTTAGAGAAAAGATAGCTAAAACTTTCTCTCAAGAACTCTTAGTTCCTATCTTGCTTAAACTTTCCGAAAAAGCCTTACAAAATTTGGAAGAAAAAGAAACTTTTTTACAAAAAATAGGATTTGAAATTGAAGTTTTAAGTAAAGGAGAAGCTATTTTAAAAAGAGTACCTGCTATTTTAAAAGAAGATGTTAAAGAAGTGTTAGAGAAAATTTTGGAAGAGGATTTTACAAATCCTGAAGAATTTAAACTTGGGGTTTTAAAAAAATACGCCTGTCTTCTTGCCCGTAAAAAGGGAAACTATTTATCTGAGGGAGAAATAAACTTCTTATTAAAAAAATTTTTTGACTTAAAATTAAAAACCTGTCCTCATGGAAGACCTATTTACTTCAAATTAACTTCTGATGAGATAGAAACTCGACTTAGAAGAAGATGAAGAATGCTTCTAAACCTAAAATTTTAGCTATTGTTGGTCCTACTGGTTCTGGAAAATCAGAATTAGCCCTCTTTTTAGCTGAAAAATTATCCGGAGAAATTATAAATTTTGATTCGGTCCAAGTTTATCAGGAGCTCAATATAGGAACTGCTAAACCTAAAAAAGAGGATATAGAAAAAGTTCCTCATCATTTATATAGCTTTTTAAAATTAGAAGAAGAGCTAAATGCAGCCAAATTTGTTCAGATTGCTGACCAAGTTATCAAGAAAGTTTTAGAACGAAAAAAAGTTCCTATACTGGTAGGAGGAACAGGACTTTACTTAAGAGCTTTAGAATACGGCCTTTTCCCCTTAGAAATTCCTCAAGATATAAGAGAAAAAGTAAGAAAAAAATGTGAAGAAAATCTTAAAGCTGCTTACGAAGAACTAAAAAAACTTGACCCAATTTATGCTAAAAAAATAAGCCCTCATGATAAGGTTAGAATAAATAGAGCATTGGAAGTAATTTATACCACCTCTAAACCTTTTTCCTCTTTTCTTGAAGAAAATCCCTTTTTTAAAAAAGAAAAAAGATATGAACTTTTAAAAATAGGCCTCCATCTTCCGCGCAAAGTCCTTTATGAAAAAATTAACAAAAGGGTACTCAAAATGATAAAAGAAGGTTGGATTGAAGAAGTAAAAAATCTTTTAAATAAAGGATATTCTCCTACTTTAAAACCCTTCAAAGCTATTGGATATAAGCACATCATTTCTTATCTCAAAGCTGAAATTTCTTTGGAAAAAGCTATAGAACTTATTCAAAGAGATACTAGACGCTATGCTAAGCGGCAAATTACTTGGTTTAAAAAAGAACCTGATATAATTTGGTTTTCTCCAGAAGAAAAAGAAAAAATTTTAGTTTTTGTAGAAAGTTGGCTAAAAAATTAAGTTTTCTTTTTCAAATAAACTTGTAAGGCGGATATGGCTGAAGGGGTAACTCCAGGAATTCTTAAAGCTTGTCCTATAGAAGTTGGCTTTATTTTACTAAATTTTTCTCTAACCTCGTTAGAAAGACCAGGAACCTCATAATAATTTATATTTTCTGGTATTTTCATGTTTTCAAGTTTTTTAAATTTTTCAACTTCTCTTAACTGTTTTTCTATATATCCACTGTACTTTATGTCTACCTCTACTTCCTCTAGCACATCTTTGGGAAATTCTTTTAACTCCGGAATAAACTCAGAAAGTGGTTCAATTTCAACCTCTGGTCTCTTAAGTAACTCGTAAACTCTAATACTTTCTTTAATAGGAGTTGAACCTATTCTTTGTAAATAACCATTTATCAAGTCTGGAGAAATTTTAACACTTTTCAAAAATTCCTTAACTCTTTGAATTTTTTCCTTTTTTTCTAAATAAAGGCTCCATCTTTCGTCATCTACTAACCCAATTTTTCTTCCTAATTCAGTAAGTCTTAAATCAGCATTATTTTCTCTCAAAAGAAGTCTATATTCAGCTCTAGAGGTAAAAATACGATATGGCTCATCAGTTCCTTTGGTTACCAAATCATCAATCAAAACCCCAATATAAGCTTGCGACCTATCAATAACAATCTGTTCTTCCTCTTTGGCATAAAGTGCTGCATTAATCCCAGCTATAAGTCCCTGAGCTGCAGCTTCTTCGTATCCTGTAGTTCCGTTTATTTGTCCTGCTAAAAATAAACCTTCTATAAGCTTAGTTTCTAGAGTATGTTTAAGTTGAGTAGGTTGAACATAGTCATGTTCAATCCCGTAACCGGGTTTTAAAATAACCACATTTTCAAGTCCAGGAATAGTTCGGATAAATTCCCATTGAACCTCTACTGGAAGACTATTTCCAGTTCCACCCGCATAAACTTCTATAGTATCTAGGCCTTCAGGTTCTAAAAATACCTGATGCCTATTTTTTTCTGGAAATCTGACCACTTTATCTTCAATAGAAGGACAGTATCTTACACCCTTTCCTTTTATCTTTCCTCCATAAAGGGCAGAACGATGTAAAGAATTTCTTATAATTTCATGAGTTTTTTCCGTAGTATAAGTAATAAAACAAGGTACTTGCGGTAAAGAAGGTCTTTTACCTTGGTTTTTAAAAGAAAATAATAGAGGAGGCAAATCCCCCCACAAAATTTCCATCTTACTATAATCTATAGTTCTTCCATCAAGCCTAGGACCGGTACCAGTTTTAAATCTTCCCATTTCAAAACCAAGTTCTTTTAAGTTTTCAGCTAAACTATTGGAAGGAGGGTCCCCTAGTCTTCCTGCAGGAAATTGATTAAATCCTATATGAATTAGTCCGTGAAGAAAAGTTCCAGGAGCTATAACTACAGCTTTAGCTCCAAATTGCTCTCCAGCTTTAGTTTCAACTCCAATAACTTTTTTATCTTTTACCAAAAGCCTAGTTACTGCAGATTGTTTAACATAAAGATTGGGAGTCCTTTCTACCACTCTTTTCATTCTTTCTTGATATTTATATCTGTCTGCCTGAGCACGAGTTGCCCTCACAGCTGGACCTTTTCTAGTGTTTAGTTTCCTAAATTGAATTCCAGTTTCATCAATAGCTAATGCCATTTCTCCACCGAGAGCATCTATTTCCTTAACTAAATGTCCCTTCCCGATACCCCCAATAGAAGGATTACAACTCATAGCCCCTATTTTTTCTAAATTAAGAGTAAGAAGAAGAGTTTTACATCCTAATCTGCTTGAAGCTAAAGAAGCTTCAATTCCTGCATGCCCGGCTCCAATTACAATTACATCAAAAGATTCTAAAAAC
Source organism: Thermodesulfobacteriota bacterium (assembly GCA_030578315.1). GTDB lineage: Bacteria > Desulfobacterota > Thermodesulfobacteria > Thermodesulfobacteriales > Thermodesulfobacteriaceae > Thermodesulfobacterium. The sequence continues at coordinate 5,635 of JAUQQL010000022.1, forward strand.
TTCATACTTGTTTTTAAAATATAATTATTCTCCAAATTTTTACCAAGAGGGGGAATGCTTTTTAATTTAAAAATTAAAAAAAACATTATTTACCTTCCTTGACTTTGAAAAGGAAAATCAAAAATTAATCTTTTTTAAAAAGGCTATATATATAAATTCATCACCCTCAGTCTAAGCTCTTGACAAAAAGCAAAATAAGGTTATTTTTAAAATATAAAAAATTTCCCCGGTAGCTCAATAGGCAGAGCGGTGGGCTGTTAACCCATAGGCTGCAGGTTCGAGTCCTGCCCGGGGAGCTTTGTTTTTAATTTAATATAAGTTTTTTTTCTTTTCAGAAATTTTTTAAAAATTACTCAAAGTTTATAAATTCGTGAAAATTTATCTAAAAACAATAAAAATTTCTAATAAATTCTAGTAAAGAGGTTTAAAAGTATGGAAGAATTATCTGTTCGTTCTACTTTAGAAGTAGAATCTGAAAGTCTTATTAAAGAACTTAAATCACCTATTTATCTTTCTGAGCTTAGAAGAAAAAGCCTTACCGAACTTTATAAAATAGGTGAAGTTTTGGGAATAGAAAATATTTATAACTTTTACAAAAAATCTGAAATTATATATCAAATTGTGAGCAACTTTCTTTCTAAAGGAGTGGAAGTAATAGCAGAAGGTGTTTTAGATGTTCTTCAAGAGGGTTTTGGATTTTTAAGATTTAACGATTACAATTATCTTCCAAGCTCAGAAGATATTTATGTGTCTCCTCCTCAAATTAGAAAGTTTGGACTTAAAACAGGAGATACTATTCTTGGATATATTCGCCAACCCAAAGAAGGAGAAAAATACTTTGCCTTAGCAAAAATTGAAAAAGTAAATTATATTTCTCCTGAAATTGTTAGAACAAGAACTCCTTTTGACCATTTAACTCCTATTCATCCAAATAAATGGCTTCGTTTAGAAACCACAAGTGATAATTTTTCTACTCGCATTATTGACCTCTTTGTTCCTATAGGAAAAGGACAAAGAGGACTTATTGTAGCACCTCCTAGAACTGGCAAAACTATGCTTTTACAGAACATTGCTAACGGAATTGTAAGAAATTATCCAGATATTCATCTTATGATACTTCTAGTAGATGAAAGGCCTGAAGAAGTAACTGAAATGCAGAGAACTGTTCCACGAGCTGAAATAATCAGTTCTACTTTCGATGAACCACCTCAAAAACACACTCAAGTAGCTGAAATTGTTATTGAGAAAGCAAAAAGGTTGGTAGAATGTAAGTACGATGTAGTAATTTTATTAGATAGTTTAACTCGTTTAACCCGAGCTTACAATCTTGTAGTTCCTTCAAGCGGTAAACTACTTTCTGGAGGAATTGATGCTAATGCCCTTCATAAGCCTAAAAGATTTTTTGGAGCAGCTAGAAATATAGAAGAAGGGGGAAGTCTTACTATTATAGCTACATGTCTTATTGACACTGGAAGCAGAATGGATGAAGTTATTTTTGAAGAGTTTAAAGGAACAGGAAATTTAGAAATTGTTTTAGACAGAAGATTAGCAGATAGAAGAATATGGCCTGCTATTGATATCCACTTAAGTGGAACTCGAAAAGAAGAACTTCTCCTACCTACTGATATACTTCATAGGGTTTGGCTTTTAAGAAAAGTACTTGCTCCTTTAAATCCTGTAGAATGTATGGAATTTCTGTTAGAAAAAATGAAAGATACTAAAAATAATGAAGAATTTTTAAGTCAAATGAATCAATAAAGAAGTCTTTTTAAGAACAAGAGCCCCTCTTAAAGGGGCTCTTCAAATTTTATTAATAAAATAAAATATTAATAAGGTTCTTTTAAAGAAAAAGTTATCTTTTTACTTTCTTTAACAAATAATTGAGAGTATTCAGGATTAGGTTCTCCAAAGGGATGATACCACAGTTCGGCTTCCACTATAAATTCCTGTATTTCTGGCTTACCATCTTTAGCAGGTACAAAAATTCTGTATTCTTCTTTCTTTTCTTCTAAAGGATGAAAAGCCCAATCTACAAGGATTCCGGACTTTTCATACGGACCTCTTCCCATCCTGTCTCCTCTGCCAAGCTGTTGAGGAACAGGCATATAAACTTTACTATCTTTAAAAATTACTTTACCATCAAGAGTTTTAACGGTCACATCCAGGACCATCCTGTTAGGAGTAGGTCAACCATCAGGTATAGCATGACCTGTTTTATTTTTAATCTCTATTTGAGTAAAAATTAAAGGTTTAATAACTCTTCCGTCTCTCCAAAACATAGGCCTAGCATCAAAGTGAAAATCTATAGCCATTTTTTGCATAATCGGATTTTTATAAGCTTGTAAGTTATGTCCTAATTTACTTTCTCTCATGTGACAGTCTTGACAAGTTTTAGCTCCACCCTTAGCAGCATAAGCCCAAAGATAATAGCCATAAAGTGTAGCACATTGGGATGGTTCATCTAACTCAAAATTAGGACCAAGCCCGTGACACTGACCACAGAAAATAGATTCTTTCATCGTTGCCACTTCTTTCATCTTAGGAAACTTGTCAAAAGGATGAGACCCAGTTTTTGAGCCATATACTGTATCTTTTTGAGGATACCCGTCAACCCACTTATGAATAATAGCATTTCTTTGATGGCAAATCAAACAATTTATATTAAGAGTTTTGAGTTTCTCTGCTGCTTGTTGTGAAATTTCTTCATCTCCTTCCATAAAATCAATCACTAATTTCATTATTTCTTGAGCTACAGTATCTTCAGCCTCCTCAAGCTGAGGAAGATGGCACTTAGTACAAAACTTCAAATGCTCAACTTTTATGTCTTTTACATCCTTTACCCCGGAATAAGGAAATCCCTTAAGACCAATTTTATAAGAAGTATAAAAAGTAGCTGCTGTCCGTCCACCTGTTCCAAAAATAGAATAAGCATGTACACTTTTTTTCCATTCTTCAGCAATATCTGCATGACAAGTTTCACATTCACTTGAATCATACATAGCTATCAATTCATTTATAGTCTTAGCTTTTTTCAATACTTTTTTAGATGATACCTTTTGACCCGAAGCACTCCAAATTATCAAAGGAACTAACAAAAATAAAAAAAACAAAATTAAAAATTTCCAACGCATATACACCTCCTATCTTAGGAATTAGATAAGTTTTATATACCTTAAAAAGCCTTGTAAGTCAAATAAAGATTTTAAATTAAATTTATTGATTTTATTAATAAAATAATAAAAGAAGTTATTTAAAAATTTAATTAAAAGTTAATGCTCTAAAGTTTTAAATTTTTCATTGATTTTGTTTTCTAGGTCTATTAATTGCCACACATCTAAAACAGGAGCTTCTTTAAATAAAGAGTTCGGGTCTTCTAACAGTAAGGCGATCTTAAGAACTTCATCCATATTTTCTACTAAAACTATTTCTAAACTTCTTAAAATCTTAGGATTTATCTCTTTCAAATCTTTTTCGTTTTCTTTAGGAATAATTACAGTTTGAATACCTCCTCTTATAGCAGCCAATAACTTTTCTTTTAATCCTCCTATGGGAAGTACTCTCCCTCTAAGGGTTATTTCTCCTGTCATAGCTACAGTGTTTTTTACAGGAATTTTAAGTAAAGCAGAAATTATGGCAGTTGCAATAGTGATACCTGCGCTCGGTCCATCTTTAGGAATAGCTCCTTCAGGCACATGTACATGAATGTCTACCTTTCTATAAAAGTCCAACGGTAGTCCTAACTGTAAAGCTCTAGACCTTACATAACTCATAGCTGCCTGGACAGATTCTTGCATAACCTCTCCAAGTTTGCCAGTAATTTGAAGATTTCCTTTACCCGGCATAATAACTGCTTCAATTTGAAGAAGTGCTCCACCAGTTTCGGTCCAAGCAAGCCCTGTAGCAATTCCTACTTGTGGTTTTTCTTCAGCAACCCCATATCTGTATCTTGGAACACCCAACAAAGATTCCAATTTAGAAATGGTAATTTTAAAAGGTTTAAATCTTTCTACATCTTTAGCAACTTCTTTAGCAATTTTTCTACAAATAGTAGCTATTTCTCTTTCTAAATTTCTTACACCAGCTTCTTTAGTGTATCTTCTAATAATTTCTAAAATTAATTTATCATTAAGAGGGACCCACTCTGGTTTAAGTCCGTGAGCTTCAAGCTGTCTGGGAAGTAAGTAATGTTTAGCAATTTCTAACTTTTCTTCCTCAGTATAACCGGGTAGCTCAATAATTTCCATTCTATCAAGAAGAGCAGGAGGTATAGTGTATAAAGTATTAGCTGTAGTAATAAAAAGAACTTGTGATAAATCGTATCCTACTTCTAAGTAATGATCTTGAAAAGAATGATTTTGTTCTGGGTCTAAGACTTCTAATAAGGCAGCAGCCGGATCTCCTCTAAAGTCCATACCTATCTTATCTACCTCATCTAAACAGAATACAGGGTTAATAGTACCTGCTCTTCTCATTCCCTGTATAATTTTACCTGGAAGAGCTCCTACATAAGTTCTTCTATGACCTCTTATTTCAGCTTCATCTCTTACTCCACCTAAAGAAATCCTAACAAATCTTCTCCCAATAGCCTCTGCAATAGACTTAGCTAAAGAAGTTTTTCCTACTCCTGGAGGACCGACAAAACAAAGAATTGGTCCTTTATTTTTCTTAGTCATTTTCTGAACTGCTAAATGTTCTATAATTCTTTGCTTAGGCTTTTCAAGTCCATAATGTTTTTCATTAAGTAACTTTTCTACCTTAGCTATATCTATATTGTCTGTAGTTTTTTCATACCAAGGAAGACTAAGTAACCAATCAATGTAGTTTCTAACAACGGTTGCCTCTGCAGACATTGGTGACATAAGAGATAATTTTTTAAATTCTCTCCGAACAATTGCTGCTACTTCCTTAGGCATTTTTTTCTTCTTTATTCTCTTTTCCAACTCTGCTAAATCACTTCTTCCATCTTCTCTTTCACCTAATTCCTTTTGAATAGCTTTCATCTGTTCGTGAAGATAATAATCTCTCTGGGTTTTTTCCATTTGCTTTTTAACTCTTTCTCGAATCCTAGCTTCAGCTTTAATAATTTCAATTTCTCCTCTCAAAAAATTCAATAAAAACTCCAAACGCTTTTTAGCACTTGTAGTTTCAAGAAGTTTTTGCTTTTGTTCTAACTTCAAATTTAGTATAGCTGCTACTCGATCAGAAAACTCTGCAGGATCCTCAATCTCTAAAAGATTTTGAACCACCTCTGGATTAACTTTTTTATTATACTGGATATACTCTTCCAAAGATTCCTTACATAATTTCAATAAAGCTTTAGTCTCTACATCTGCTTCTACAACTTCTGTTTTAACTTCTACTTCCACTAAAAAATATTCAGGATTATTAAAATATCTAACCATTTTAGCTCTACTTACTCCCTCTACTAGAACTTTCAGAGTTCCATCAGGTAGTCTTAAAAGTTGAATAATCTTGCAAATAGTTCCTACTTTATATACATCTTCCTCAGACGGATTATCTATTTTAGCATCTTTTTGAGCAGAAAGAAAAATAAATTTATCTCCAGAATATGCCTTTTCAACAGAAAAAATACTTTTACTTCTGCCAATAAAAAGAGGAACAGCTGTATTGGGAAAAACTACAATCTCTCTTAAAGGCAAAAGAGGTAAAATTTTAAGTTCTTCTGTCATGATTTGTTTATCCCTCCCGCGCTTTTTTATTATTAAAAATTAAGATTGGTCTCTCTTTTTTCAAGACAACTTCTTCAGTTACTATACATTCCCTTACATCCTTTAAAGAGGGAATTTCATACATTACTTCTATCATAACCTCTTCTATAATAGACCTCAAAGCACGGGCTCCTGTTTTTCTTCTATTAGCTTCTTCTGCTATAGCTCTCAATGCCCCTTCAGTAAATTTAAGTTCTATTCCCTCTATCTCAAATAATTTTTGATATTGTTTAACTATAGAATTCTTAGGTTCAACTAAAATCCTAACCAAATCCTCTACAGTGAGCTCATCTAAAGTTGCTACTACAGGAAGCCTTCCCACAAACTCGGGAATTAATCCATATTTAATTAAATCTTCTGGTTGAACTTTGGAAAGAATCTCTCCCATGGTTAAGTCTTTTACACTTTTAACTTCTGCTCCGAAACCTATAGATCCTTTTCCTAATCTTCTTTTTATTATTTCCTCTAGTCCAACAAAGGCTCCCCCGCAAATAAATAAAATATTGGTAGTGTCCATACGAATATATTCTTGTTGAGGATGCTTTCTTCCTCCTTTGGGAGGAATATTAGCTATAGTTCCTTCTAAAATTTTTAATAGTGCCTGTTGAACCCCTTCTCCTGAAACATCTCGAGTAATGGAAGGACTTTCACTTTTTCTTGCAATTTTGTCTATTTCATCAATATAAACTATACCTTTTTGAGCTAGTTCTAGGTCAAAGTTAGCAGCTTGTAAGAGATATAAAAGAATATTTTCCACATCTTCTCCTACATAACCTGCCTCAGTTAAAGGGGTAGCATCTGCGATAGTAAAAGGAACTCTCAAAAACTTAGCTAAAGTTTGTGCTAAAAGGGTTTTCCCGCTTCCCGTAGGTCCAATAAGAAGAATGTTAGTTTTTTGAATTTCTACATCCTTAAACTTGCTTTTTTTTAATTTCTCGTATTCTATTCTTTTATAATGATTATATACGGCTACAGAAAGAATTTTTTTAGCTTTCTCTTGCCCTATTACATATTGATCTAAGTAAGCTTTAATTTCTGCTGGTTTAGGAATTTCAGAAAACTCTTCTTCAGAAAGATTAAGTCTCCCATATTCCTCTTCTAGTATTTCGTTACACAGCTCTACACATTCATTACAAATGTAAGCAGAAGACCCTGCAATAAGTTTTTTTACTTCACTTTGAGTTCTTCCACAAAAAGAACACCGTGGTTCATCGTTTCTTTTCTTCATCACTTACCACCCTCTCTTTTGATTAAAATTTTATCTATTAATCCGTATTCTTGAGCTTCTTTAGCAGACATATAAAAATCCCTCTCTGTATCCTGTCTAATTTTTTCCTTAGGTTGACCCGTGTGTTTAGCCAAAATCTCGTTTAGAACCTCTCTCAGTCTTAAAATCTCCTTAGCTTGTATTTCTACTTCAGTAGCCTGTCCCTGAAAGGCTCCTATAGGTTGATGAAGCATTATTCTTGAATTTGCAAGAGCATATCTTTTACCAGGAGTCCCTGCAGCAAGAAGTACCGCAGCCATACTCGCTGCCTGCCCTACACATATAGTACAAATGTCCGGTTTAATATACTGCATAGTATCATAAATAGCTAAACCAGCTGTTACCAATCCTCCAGGAGAATTAATATAAAGCATTATGTCCTTGTCAGGGTCTTCAGCCTCTAAAAAAAGAAGTTGAGCTATAACTAAATTAGCTACATACTCGTCTATGGTCGTTCCTAAAAATATAATTCTTTCTTTTAAAAGCCGTGAATAAATATCAAAAGCTCTTTCTCCTCGCCCTGTTTGTTCTATTACTATAGGTACATAATAGCCCACCTTAACTCTCCCCTCCTTTATAAATAGGCTTAGCATTTTCCATCAAAAAACGTAAAGTTTTTTCCGCCAACTTCTTAGGTAAGATATTAAAATAAACAATATTTCTAGCTTCATTTAACGAAATTTTAAGCCCTTCAGAAATCATCTTTATTTCCTTTTCTATTTCTTCTTGAGGAATTTCAATTCTTTCAACCTCAGCAATTCTTTCTAAAAGAAGCTCTTCTTTTGCTTGTCTTTCCGCTACAGGCCAAAGCCTTTCCTTAAGTTTTTCTATAGGAATATTTAACTTTTCAAAACTAAATCCATCTTTCTCTAAAGTCTCTTTAACCCTATTTACTAATTGATGAAACTTCAACTCTACTAATCTATTAGGTACTTTAATTTCAACTTTTTCTAAAATCTTTCCTAAAAGTCTTTCTTTAAAAGCACTTTCTACTTTAATTTTTTTATTTTCCATTAATCTAGTTTTTATTCTGTTTCTTAAATCTTCCACACTCTCAAATCCCAAATTTAAACTTTTCAAAAATTCGTCAGTCAGTTCCTTAATTTCTCGTCTGTAAACTTCTTTAATCTCTATTTCATACCTAACTTTTTTTCCCGCAAGTAAAGGATTTAGACCATCTGAAGGATATTCAACTTCTACACTTAACCTTTCTCCCTTTTTTCTCCCCATAAGTTCTTTTTCTACTTTGTCGTTAAATTCTCCAGTACCTATGTCTATAAATAAAGCTTCGGCTGAATGCCCAGGAATGGGATTTTCTCCTTCAAAGGCTTCAAATTTTATCACCCCTACATACCTTTCTTGAATAGGTTCCTCCTCCCCTACCTCTTTAAGTTCTGAAAAAGAATAAACAAATTCTTTTAAAAGTTTTTCTACTTCTTCATCTCTTACTTCCTCACTTTCTTTTTCTACTTCTATTCCTAAGTAATCCTCTCTTTTAAGCTCAATAACGGGTCTTATCTCCACCAAAACCGAATAATTAAAAGATTCACCTTCCTTAAGTTCTCCATACTCTTCAAGCTTAGGAGTTAAAAGTGGCTCAAGTTGAATATCTTTAATAACTTTAGGTAAAGTTCTTTCAATAATTCTCTCTATACTTCTCTCTTCAATTTCCTCTTTAAAAAGCTTCTTAATCAAATACACAGGAGCTTTACCTTCTCTAAAACCTTTTATTTTGGTTCTTTTTTTAAAGTCCTTAGTAACTTCTTCTAAAACCTTGTGTACCTCCTCATAAGGAACCTCAATTTTTAATAACTTTTCAACTTCGCTAAGGTCTTGAACCTCTACCCTCATTTCTTACACTCCCTTTTTCTTTTTAACCTTACCTTAAATTTTCAATTTTACAACTTAAACTCAAACTTTTAAAAATTCTTTATACTTCTCTTTTATATACTTCAAAATTTCTTCCTTAGTAACTAACTTCCTTTCCATTTGAATAACTTCAACCTCTTGCAAAATTTCTTTAAAAATAGGACCCGGTTTAAAGCCTAAAGCTATCAAATCGTCTCCTGTAACCAATCTTTTTTTTACAATTTCTTTTTCAAAATCTTTTTTAAATAAAAATAATTCTCTAAAAAAAGTTTTCAAACGTTCTTCGTAATCCTTTTCTTTATCAGGACCTTTAGAAGCTAAAGAATCAGCCATACATACTATAAACAATTCTTTAAGATAAGGAACATCCTTAATTAAATTTCTTTTAGCTCTTGTTGTGAGTCTACCTTCTTCTTTTTCATTTAATAAATGGAAAGGCCTCATGTGATTTTTAATAAGATTAGCAATTTTGTTTATAAGTGTTTTTTTTAATTTTAATACTTCTGCCCTTCTTTTAAAAAGTTCTGCAGAAACTTTTTCGTGTCCGTAAAAAGTAATCCTATCACTTATCTTAAAAGTATAAGCTTTTCCTAAATCATGAAAAAAAGAAGCTAATTTAACAGAAATAATAAACTCTTCTTCTTCAAATTCAGAATTTTTAGAAATCTCAAGATAAGTTTCAGGACTTCTTAAAATTTCTTCTGACCACTTTAAAGTCTCTAAAAGATGTCCATAAACATCTAAATGGTGAAAAGTAGGTTGAGGAACTCCTTTACAAGGATTAAATTCAGGAAAAATTTCTTCTAAAACACCATCTTCTTCCATTAAAAGAAAAGTTTTATAAGTGCTAAAAGAAGTCAAAATATAATTAAGTTCAGTTAATATTCTTTCTGAAGCGCAAAAGTGAAGTTTTTTTCTGTGTTTTTTAAATAAGTTCCTGGTTTTTTCTTCTATTTTTCCAAAATTTTGTGCAAAGAATCTATAACCTCGTAAAATTCTTAAAGGGTCTTCAAGAAGGTTCTTTTCTCCCAGTATTCTTATTTTCTTTTCTTTTAAATCTTTTAGTCCGTTAAAAGGGTCTATTATGATAAACTTTCCCTCAAATAAACTTTTAATAGGTATAGCCATAGCATTAAAAGTAAAATCTCGAGCTCCTAAATCTTCTTCTAAACTTTTTCCTTTAAAATTAGCAAAATCAAGAAAAAAGTGACCTTTAGTAAGTCTGAAAACTCCCCACTCCCGAGCTAAGGGAACTAAGTAAAAACTTAAGTAGTGATGAGCAAAAAAAACTAGAGAACCTACATCTTCTTTAATTATCAAATCAAGGTCGTTAATCTTTCTATTAAAAAAAAGATCTCTTACTGCACCACCTACTAAAAAAAAATCTTCTCTTTCTTTAAACTTACGTAAAAAAGAAATTAACCTTTCTTTTTCGTAAGAAAATAGTTCAAGAAGAGTCCAAAAACGAACCCTTAAAGAAGACTCCAGCTCATAAACCATGCTCAAAAAGATTCACGGTAAAGATAATTTTTTGTTAAAATTTTAATTCTCTTTAGAGACTTCTTGAGAAGAAACTTCAGACTTTTGTTCCTCTGTTTTCTTTTCTTCCGCTTCGCTCTTAGCTGTTAATTCCTTCTTTTTTATTTCAATAAATTCTGCTATTTTTTTAAGCCTATCTTTTTTAGATTTCGAAACTTTAAAAGAAAGCTTTTCTTCTACTAATTCTACAATAGCCATCTGAGACGCGTCTCCTTTCCGAGGACCTATTTTTATAATGCGAGTATAACCACCTGGTCTATCCAAATATTTTTCTCTTAATTCACTAAAAAGTTTTTTAACTACGCTTTTATCTCTAATAAAACCTAAAGCCCTTCGGCGAGAAGCTAAATCCCCTTTTTTAGCAAGAGTTATCATTTTATCAGCCACTCTTCTAAGTTCCTTAGCTTTAGCTAAAGTAGTAGTAATTCTCCCATGTTTAAAAAGGTCTGTAACCATATTTCTTAAAAGTGCTATTCTGTGTTCAGTAGTAGAAACTAACTTTCTACTTACCTTTCTATGTCTCATCTTTGTTCTCCTTTACTTAGGTGGTTTCCAGTTAATTTGGGTCATACCAAGTTTCAGATTATATTTAGCAAGCTTTTCCATAATTTCGTCTAAAGATTTTTTACCAAAACTTCTCAATTTTAAAAGTTCATTTTCAGTTTTTTGTACTAATTCTCCTATATAATTAATATTTGCTGCCTTTAAACAATTGTATGCCCTTCCAGAAAGTTCTAACTCTTCTATAGGAAGATTTAAATAATTTTGAAGGTCACTAGTTTCGCTAGAAAGTAAATTTAAAGAGATTGTTTCCCCTTCTAAAAATACCATAAATTGTTCTATTAAAATTTTAGTAGCTAAGGTGAGTGCCGATTTTGGGTCTATCGTTCCATCGGTCCATATTTCTAAATTTAAACTATCATAATCGCTACTTTTACCAACTCTTGCAGGATTTACCGTAAAGTTTACTCTAGTAATCGGAGAAAAAATTCCATCTACTAAAATAACTCCAATTTCGTTGTTTTTACTATATTCTGCTGGAGCATAACCCCTTCCCTTTTCTACTTTAAGTTCCATTACCAGTTTGCCATCTTTAGTTAAAGTTGCTATGTGATGTTCTGGATTTACCACTTCTCCTTTATTTTTTACCTGGATATCTCCTGCTTTTACCTCACCTTCTCCAGTCTTTTCTAGTCTAAAAATAAAAGGCCCTTCATCTTTAAGTTTAAATCTTACTCCTTTTAAATTCAAAATAATTTCAGGAACATCTTCAATAACCCCTGGAAGACTAGTAAACTCATGAGGTGCTCCTTCTATTTTTACTTCTGTAATAGCGTATCCAGGAATTGAAGAAAGTAAGACCCTTCTTAAAGCATTACCTATGGTTATCCCGTAGCCCCTTTCTAAAGGTTCAATAATAAATCTACCATAATAAGGAAAATTACTATCTTTATGAATTTTTATTTCTTTAGGTTTAATTAATTGCACTTCTTTTTTCATAGGTTTTTAGTCCTCTTTTATTTTTTCTTTCTTGAAAGTTTTTTAATTATCTAGAATAAAATTCGATAATATAACTTTCTTTTATAGGCATGGTAATATCTTCACGAGCAGGTAAACTTTTTACTTTCCCTCTAAAGTTTTCTGAATCAAGTTCTAACCACGAAGGAATTCCTCTTCTTATTACAGTTTCTAAGTTTTCCTGAATTTGAGGATTGCTTCTATACTTCTCTCTAAGTTCAATCACATCTCCTTGTTTCACTAGATAAGATGGAATGTCTACTTTTTTTCCGTTAACCATAAAAAATCCATGATTTACCATTTGCCTAGCTTGAGCTCTTGAATTAGCAAAACCTAATCTATAAACCACATTATCTAATCTTCTTTCTAATAACTGTAAAAGATTATGACCTGATTGACCATGAATCTTAGTAGCCATTTCATAGTATTTTCGCATTTGTTTTTCCGAAATTCCGTACATTCTTTTAACTTTTTGTTTTTCCCTTAAACGAATACCGTAGTCTGAAAGTTTTACCCTTAACTGCTGAGGACCGTGCTGTCCAGGAGGATAACTTCTTCTCTCAAAAGCACACTTGTCGGTATAACATCTTTCTCCCTTTAAAAACAACTTCATACCTTCTCTTCTACATAATCTACATCTCGGTCCTGTATACCTTGCCACCTTGTAAAACCTCCTTTTTTATTTTAAGTTTTAGACTCTTCTTTTTTTAGGAGGGCGACAACCGTCATGAGGAATAGGAGTTATATCTTTAATAAGAGTTACTTTTAACCCGGAACCTTGCAAGGCTCTAAGTGCAGCTTCTCTCCCAGGTCCAGGTCCTTTTATATAAACCCATACCTCTTTAAGTCCATAAGCCTGAGCTTTTTTAATTGCAGACTGCATAGCTAATTGAGCTGCAAAAGGAGTTCCTTTCCTAGTTCCTTTAAAACCCTCTGTTCCCCCACTTGCCCAAGCTAAAGTATTTCCTTGACGATCAGTAATTGTAATAATAGTATTATTAAAAGTAGCATGAATATGAACAATACCCTCAGTTACTGTTTTTTTTACTTTCTTTTTCTTAGGTTTCGGCACTTTTTAAACCCTCCATCCTATTTCTTCTTTCTTCTCAAAGATCCAGGTCTAGGACCTTTATGAGTCCGTGCGTTTGACCTCGTTCTTTGGCCCCTTACAGGAAGACCCATTCTATGTCTTAGTCCTCGATAACAACCTATATCAATTAGTCTTTTAATATTCTGTCTCACTTCTTTCCTTAAATCTCCCTCCACTTTATATTCCTTTTCCACAATCTGTCTGATCCGATTAAGTTCATCTTCAGTTAAATCTTTAACCTTTTTAAACCAGTCTACTCCAGCTTTAGTTAAGATTACTTGAGCCAAAGTCCTTCCAATTCCGTAAATATAAGTTAAAGCTATTTCCACTGGTTTCTTTTCTGGAATGTCAACGCCTGCAATCTTTGGCATTCCTACACCCTCCTTATCCTTGCCTCTGTTTATGCTTAGGAATTTCGCAAATCACCCTTACTACTCCTTTTCTCCTTATAATTTTGCATTTTCTACACCTCTTTTTAACAGAAGGGCTTACTTTCATTTCTTTTCGCCTCCTTTTTCATACTCTTTTTTAGAACCTCTAAAAACAATTCTTCCTCTGGTTAAATCATAAGGAGACAACTCTACCGTTACCGTATCTCCTAACAAAATTCTAATATAATACATCCTCATCTTTCCTGAAATATGAGCTAAAATCTTATTCCCGGTTTCTAATTCAACTCTAAACATAGCATTAGGTAAAACTTCCACTACTTTTCCTTCCAATAAAATTACATCTTCCTTTTTAGCCATAACTCTCAAACCACAGACAAAATTTCTGGACCGTTAGGTGTAATAACTATGGAGTGCTCAAAATGAGCTGATAAGCTTCTGTCCTTCGTTACAGCAGTCCAACCATCTTCCAAAATTTGTACTTCGTAACTTCCTGCTGAAACCATAGGTTCAATAGCCAATACCATACCTACTTCCAATCTTAGACCTCTACCAGGTTTACCATAATTGGGAACTTCTGGAGGTTCATGTAAATTTCGCCCTATCCCATGCCCAACAAAAGCTCTAATTACATTATAACCAAATTTCTCTACATAACTTTGAATGGCAAAAGATATATCCCCAATCTTGTTTCCTAGACGAGCTTTTTCAATTCCTTTATATAAAGCTTCTTCCGTAACCTTTAACAATTTATTAGCCTCTTCAGAAATTTTTCCTACTCCTACAGTTAAAGCTGCATCTCCTACATAACCTTCGTAAATCACTCCAAAGTCAAAACTTACAATGTCTCCTTCATTCAAAATTCTATCTTTCCTAGGCATTCCATGAACTATCTCCTCATTTAAAGAAACACAAAGTGCATAAGGATAACCTCTATAACCTTTAAAAGCCGGTTTAACTTTTTTCTTTTCACAAAGCTTTAAAGCTATCTCTTCAAACTCATAAGTACTCATGCCAGGTTTTACAGCTTCTTTTAAATATAAAAGAATTTCCATTACTATTTTATTAGCTTTTCTTAAAATTTCTATCTCCCAAGGACTTTTTAATATAGGCTTAGCTTTCAAAAAGCTAAAATCCTATTTTTCGTGTTGCAAAATCTTAAGAAGTTGTTGGGTTATCTCCTCTATAGTTTTACTTCCATCTACTTCAAAAAGAACCTCTTTCTTTTTATAGTAATCTAAAAGTGGAGCTGTAGCTTCATGATAAACCTTAAGTCTATTTCTTACGGTTTCCTCATTATCATCAGGCCTTTGATAAAGTTCCCCGCCACAAACATCACACTTACCTTCTTCCTTAGGAGGTTTAAACTTAATATGATACATCATTCCACATTTTTTACAAGTCCTTCTTCCAGTAAGTCTAATCACTAATTCTTCGTCAGGAACAATCAAAGCCAAAACATATTCAATTTTTTTACCCATTTCCTCCAGTATCTTATCTAAAGCTTCAGCTTGAGCTACTGTTCTAGGAAAACCGTCAAGAATAAAACCCTTCTGAGCATCCGGCTGAGAAAGTCTTTCTTTTACCATACTTAAGATAATTTCATCAGGAACTAATTGACCCTTTTCCATATACTCTTTAGCCTTCATCCCAAGTTCTGTTCCCTTAGCTACATTTTCTCTTAACATGTCTCCAGTTGAAATCTGAGGTATATTAAATTTTTCTATTAAAACCTTAGCCTGTGTACCTTTACCTGCTCCAGGGGGACCTAAAAATATTATATTCATAAAACACCTCCTTTTTATTTATTTCACTTTTATTTTACTGTGTTTTATAAAAGATTCATACTGTTTAGTAAGCAAATGAGCTTCTATTTGGCCCATAATATCCATAGCCACACCCACTACAATTAAAAGTGAAGTACCACCAAAATAAAAAGGAAGATTAAATTGATATATCAAAAAACTGGGAAGAACACAAATAAAAACTAAATACAAGGCTCCAAGAAGAGTAATTCTCATTAAAACCCTATCTAAAAATTCCTCAGTAGCTCTACCAGGTCTTATCCCTGGGATAAATCCCCCCCATTTTTTTAAGTTATCAGCTACTTCTTTAGGATTAAAAACTACTGCAGTATAAAAATAGCTAAAAAATACAATTAAAACTGCAAATAAAAATTCATACACCCAAGCTCCAGGTCTTAAAAAGTTAGATACTATCTGAAAATAAACTATAGGAACAAAACTTGCTAAAGTAGCTGGAAACATTAATACCGAAGAAGCGAAAATAGGTGGTATAACCCCAGAAGTGTTAACCTTAAGTGGAAGATAAGTTGTATGCCCTCCCATAATTTGTCTTCCAACTTGACGTCTTGCATAATGAATAGGAATTCTTCTCTGAGCTAACTCCATAAAACAAGTAAAAGCTAATACAGCAAATAGTATAACCAAAATAAAAAGCAAACTAATTATAGAAAATTCTCCTGTTTGAACAAATTTAAAAGTATTAGAAATAGCTGGAAAAATTCCAGCCACAATACCTGCAAAAATTATCATAGAAATACCATTTCCTATACCGTGTTCGGTCATCTGTTCGCCTAACCAAACCAAAAACAAAGTTCCAGCAGTAAGAGTTATCATAGTGGTGATTCTAAAAACCCATCCAGGCTCATTTACAATTGGAATACCTGTTGGAGAAGTCATTCTTTCGAGACCTACGGCTATACCAAATCCTTGAACCAAACAAATAAGAACCGTTAAATAGCGAGTGTAGTACGCTATCTTTCTCTTTCCCTCAGGTCCTTCCTTATAATATTCTTTTATTTGAGGAAAAACTACAGTCATAAGTTGTAAAATAATAGAAGCACTTATATAAGGCATAACTCCTAAAGCACATATAGAAAATCTTCTCAAAGCTCCTCCTGAAAAAATATCCAAAAAACCAAAAAGTGTTCCACCAGCCTTTTGAAATAAACTCAAAAAAGCTTCTCCATTTATTCCTGGAGTTGGAATGTGAACAGCAAACCTATAAATAGCCAATCCTAAAAATAAATAAAAAATTCTTCTTTTTAACTCCGGAATATTAGCTAGATTTAAAAGGGCATCTTTTCCATTCATTTTATTTCAAAATCTCCACTTTACCTCCAGCTTTTTCTACTTTTTCCCGAGCATTATTTGAAATAGCATGAACTCTTAAAGTTAAAGGAAAGCTTATTTCCCCATCCCCTAAAATTTTAACCAATTTTTTACTCTTTTTTATCAATCCTTTTTTAACTAAACTTTCATAATCTACTACTTCTCCTGGAGAAAATTTCTTAACTAGAGCTTTTAGATTTACTATAGCATATTCAACTTTGAAGGGATTTCTAAACCCTCTTTTAGGAATTCTTCTAATTAAAGGAGTTTGCCCTCCCTCAAAATAAGGAGCTATATCCACACCCTTTCTCGCCTTCTGTCCTTTATGCCCTCTACAAGATGTTTTCCCATGGCCAGAACCATGCCCTCTTCCTACTCTCTTTTCTTTATGTTTAGAACCAGGATGTGGCTTTAAATTTCCTAAATTCATTAATTCACTCATGAATTTCCTCCACCTTAATTAAGTGCTTTACATGCTCTAACATTCCTCTTATAGAAGGGGTTTCTTCTCTTATTACAGTTTGTCCAATTTTTTTCAATCCCAAACCTTTTAAAATTTCTCTGTGTTTTGGTTTCCAACCATATTTACTACGAACTAAAGTAATTCGCAGTTTTTTCATGCCGCCCTCTCCTTAATAAATTCTTCCACAGTTTTTCCTCTTTTCTTAGCTACATACTCTAAACTCTGTAAGCTAGTTAAAGCCTTAAAAGTTGCCTTTATCACATTATGAGGATTGGTACTCCCTATACACTTACTTACAATATCTTTAATACCTACAGCTTCCATTATAGCACGAACTGTACCCCCAGCAATAACACCTGTTCCAGGTTTAGCAGGTTTTAAAAGAATTCGGGTAGCACCAAAATCAGCTATAATTTCATGAGGAATAGTTCCTTTAGTTATAGGAACTTCTACCATATTCTTTTTAGCTTTTTCAATAGCTTTTCTAATAGCTTCTGGAACTTCAGGAGCCTTTCCTAAAGCAAAACCTACTTTACCTTGCCCATTGCCTACTACTACCAAAGCAGAAAATCTTAACTTTTTACCCCCCTTGGTTACTTTGGTAACCCTATTTATCATTATAATTTTTTCAATTAAACTTTCTCCTACTTGAGCCAACTCATACCTCCTTTATTAAAATTCTAAACCTTGAGCTCGAGCTGCATCAGCTAAGGCCTTGATTCTTCCGTGATACTTAAAACCTCCCCGGTCAAAACATACTTTTTTAATGCCTTTTTCCAAAGCTTTTTTAGCTATCAATTCCCCTACAACTTTAGCAATATCAGTTTTAGTTCCACCTTCTTTTTTAATTTCGTTAATTTTATCTCTTATTTCTTTAGACAAAGAAGAAGCTGCAACTAAAGTATGTCCTATAGTATCATCTATAATTTGAGCATAAATATGCTTACAACTCTTATAAACACTAAGCCTTGGTCTTTCCGGGGTCCCAAAAATTTTTTTTCTTATTCTTTTCTTTCTTCTTAATCTAGCATGTACTTTCTTTTCCGGTCTCATAATTTATCTCCTATTAACCTACTTTTTACCACCTTTACCAGTCTTTCCTGCTTTCCTATAAACCACTTCATTAGCATACCTAATTCCTTTACCTTTATAAGGCTCAACCGGTCTTAAAGCTCTTATATTAGCAGCTGTCTGACCTACAAGTTCCTTATCAATTCCTTCCAAAATAACTCTTACCTGAACATCCCCTGTTCCCCTCTCAACTCTTGCAGAAACTCCCGGAGGTAAAGAAAAGTTTATAGGATGAGAATATCCTAAACTAAAATTTATAACATTACCTTTTAACTCAGCTCTATATCCAAGTCCTACTATTTCTAAAACTTCAGTAAAACCCTGAGAAACCCCTATAACCATATTGTTAATCAAAGCACGAGCAAGACCCTGAAAAGCCTTAGCTTTATTTTTTAACTTTTTATGAACTTGCTCGTAAGTTACAGTGATAATATTATCCTCAACGTTAACTTTCACTAAAGGGGGTATTTTCTTTTCTAATTTACCTTTAGGACCTTCTACTAAGACCTTCCCATCCTTTATTTCTACTTTAACCCCGGGAGGTAAAATTATAGGTTTTTTTCCTACCCGCGAAAACTCTCCCATTTTCTCACCCCTTTACCAAATCTCACAAATAACCTCACCACCTATTCTACGCTTTCTAGCTTCGTGGTCTGTCATAATACCCTGAGAAGTAGAAACTATAGCTATTCCCAGCCCATTCATTACCCTTGGTAAATCCTTGTAACCCATATAAATTCTTCTACCAGGTTTACTAACTCTTTTAACCCCAGTAATAACTGGCTTCTTGTTTTCATCATATTTTAGAATTATCTGAATCTTTCCTTGAGGCTTTTCATCTATATAGTGAAAATCTTCAATATAACCTTCTTCTTTCAAAACCTTAAGAATTGCTAATTTTAATTTAGAAGCTGACACCACAACCATTTTATGGCGAGCAAATAAAGCATTTTTTATTCTTATCAACATGTCCGCAATAGGGTCCGTCATCATAAAACTTTTACCTCCTTTACCAACTTGCCTTTCTAACCCCAGGTATTTTACCCTCCGAGGCTAAAACCCTAAAGCACATTCTACAAAGACCAAATCTTCTAATGTAGCCCCTTGGTCTTCCACAAACAGAACACCTGTTTCTTTTTCTAACTTTAAATTTAGGTTCTTTCTTAGCTTTTTCTAACTGAGCTTTTCTCGGCATATAGTACCTTACCTCCTAAAGGGTAATCCCATAAGTTTTAATAATTCATAAGCCTCCTTGTCACTTTTAGCTGTGGTTACTATAGTTACACTCATTCCCTTAATCTTGTCCACTTTTGCAGAATCTACCTCGGGAAAAATAGTATGATCACTAATACCTAAGGTATAATTCCCCCGCCCATCAAAACCGGATTTAGAAAGACCTTTGAAATCTTTTACTCGAGGTAAAGCTACATGAATCAATCTAGCCAAAAAGTCATACATTCTATTTCTCCTTAAAGTAACAGCAACCCCTATAGGCATTCCTTTTCTTAACTTAAAAGTAGCAATAGATTTTCTAGCTTTACAAATTTTAGGTTTTTGACCAGTAATTTGTGCTAACTCTATTAAAGCCTGGTCTATAATTTTAGGATTGGCAACAGCCTCACCCAAACCCATATTAACACAAATTTTTTCTATTTTAGGAACTTCTAAAAAATTCTTATATCCAAACTTCTCCTTTAATTTAGGAGCTACTTCTTTTAAGTAATACTCCTTTAGCCAGCTCATTTCTTACTCCTTAGCCTCAAAAATTTCGCCACACTTCTTACAAACCCTTACCTTGCTTCCATCCTCTAAAATCTTTTTAGCCACTTTTACCCCTCTTTTACATTTAGTACAGTATAACATCAAATTAGATACATGAATGGGAGCAGGTTTTTCTATAATTCCTCCACTACTACGAGGGCTAGGTTTCATGTGTTTCTTTACAAGGTTTACTCCTTCTACTATAGCTCTTCCCTTCCTAGGAAATACCTGTAACACCTTACCAATTTTACCCTTATCTTTTCCTGCAATAACTACCACTGTATCATTTTTTCTAATATGAAGCTTTACTTCGTGAGGTTTAGGCAATCTCTTACTAGTTCCCCTTCTAATCATAAACCTCTCCTTTTACAAAACTTCAGGAGCTAAGGAAATAATTTTCATAAATCCCTTAGCTCTAAGCTCCCTAGCTACAGGACCAAATATACGCGTTCCAATAGGTTCTTTATATTGATTTATCAGTACAGCTGCATTTTCATCAAATCTTATAGAACTACCGTCACTTCTTAAAACTTCTTTTTTAGTTCTTACTATAACTGCTCTTACCACATCTCCTGTCTTTACTTTAGAATTAGGCAAAGCTTCTTTAACAGAAGCTACAATAATATCTCCCACCGTTCCATATCTTCTTCCAGAACCCCCCAATACTCTAATACACATCAGACTTTTAGCTCCCGAATTATCTGCTACATTTAAATAAGTTTGCTGTTGAATCATAAATCATACCACCTCCTTTAGCTTACCATTACAATTCTTCCACTTCTCCTTCTTCTAATCTTTTGCCTCTTTCTAAAATTTCCTTAACTCTCCATCTCTTTCTACGAGAAAGAGGTCTAGTTTCTTCAATTAAAACTTTATCTCCTATTTTACATTCATTTTTTTCATCGTGAGCCATATACTTTTTTCTTCTTTTAATATATTTTCCATATAAAGGATGCTTAACCAAAGTTTCTACCATTACCACTACAGTTTTATCCATTTTGTCACTTACTACAGTTCCTATAAATTCCTTTCTTTTACCCATAAAATTCCCCTTTTTATTTAAGATTAAGTTCTTTTTCTCTGATTATAGTTAAAACCCTCGCTATATCCCTCTTTACTTGTCTTATTCTCATAGGATTTTCTAAACGATGAATAGATTTCTGAAATCTTAAATTAAAAAGTTCTTCCCTTAATTTTATTAATTTTTCTTTTAGTTCCGGTATAGAAAGTTCTCTTAATTCGCGAGCTTTCATAAAATTTCCTCCCGAGTCACTATCTTGCACTTAAAGGGAAGTTTGCTAGCTGCTAATTTTAAAGCTTCACGAGCTACCTCTTCAGAAACACCTGCTATTTCGTAAATAATATTTCCAGGTTTCACCACAGCTACCCACCCTTCTACTGCTCCTTTACCTTTACCCATACGAGTTTCTGCAGGTTTTTTGGTAATAGGTTTGTCAGGAAAAACCCTAATCCAAAGTTTAGCACCCTTTTTGGCAGTTCTTACAATAGCTACTCTACCAGCTTCTAACTGCTGAGCTGTAAGCCAACCTCCCTCTAAAACTTTAAGTCCATAATCTCCAAATTCTAAAGTATAACCTCGTGATGCTTTTCCTCTTACCCTTCCTTTTTGCTGCTTTCTGTATTTAGTTTTTTTAGGTTGAAGAAGCATAATCCCTCACCCCTTTAAATTACTATTCTTTCTTGTCCTTCTTTTTCAGGTAATACCTCTCCTTTAAAAATCCAAACCTTTACCCCTATAGTTCCGTATTTAGTCACAGCAGTAGCAAAACCGTAATCTATATCTGCTCTCAAAGTAGAAAGAGGAACTCTTCCCACTCTATACCATTCACTTCTTGCAATTTCTGCCCCTCCAAGCCTACCAGAACACTGAACTTTTACCCCCTGAGCCCCAAATCTCATAACTAAAGTTACTGCCCTTTTCATTGCTCTTCTAAAAGAAATTCTCCTTTCTATTTGCATAGCTATATTTTCTGCCACTAACTGAGCTTCTAGCTCTGGTCTTCTTACCTCCTCCACTAAAACCTCTATCTCCCTATCTTGAATTCTCTTTGAAAGTTCCTGTTTAATTTTTTCTATTTCAGCTCCCTTTTTCCCTATCACAATTCCCGGTCTTGCTGAATGAATAATTACTCTGACTCTATTAGAAGCCCTCTCTATCTCAATTCTTGAAATTCCAGCATGATAGTACTTTTCTTTTAAAAATTTTCTAATTAAATAATCCTGATATACATACTTAGGAAATTCACTAGGTTTAGCAACCCATCTAGAATCCCAAGTTCTAGTAATACCTATTCTCAATCCAATAGGATTTACTTTTTGCCCCAAAGTTTACCCCCTTCTTCTTTTTTCTCTCCTTTCTTCTACTACCACAGTAATGTGACTCATTCTTCTCAAAATTCTACTTGCTCTACCCCAAGCCCTAGGCCAGATTCTTTTTAGCCTCGGACCCTCATTTACATAAGCTTCAACAACATAAAGTTTATCCACATCCATACCTAAATTGTTCTCTGCATTAGCTATCGCACTTTCTAAAACTTTCTTTATTATACGAGCTGCTTTTTTGGGAGTAAAATTTAATATATTTAAAGCTTCATCTACTTTTTTTCCTCTTATAAGATCTATTACCAACCGAGCTTTATAGGGAGAAATTAAAACATACTTAGCTGTAGCTTTAGCCTTCATCTTTCTTTCTCCTATTTTTTCTTTACACCTTTTACTCTTCCTTTATCAGCAGGATGACCTTTATAAGTTCTGGTAGGAGCAAACTCACCTAACTTGTGACCTACCATATTTTCGGTAACATAAACAGGAATAAATTTATGTCCATTATGAACCGCAAAAGTCAATCCTACCATCTCTGGAATTATAGTAGAACGCCTGCTCCAAGTTTTTATAGGTCTTTTATCTCCTGTCTCCCTGGCTTTCATAACTTTTTTTAATAATTTTTCATCTACAAAAGGACCTTTCTTCTTTGAACGCGGCATTTAATCCCCCCTTAGCTCTTCCTACGAGCTATAATAAACTTATCCGAAGATTTCTTTTTTCTAGTCTTTTTACCTTTACACAACCAGCCCCATGGAGAACAGGGATGTCTTCCTCCGTGTGACCTTCCTTCTCCACCTCCAAGAGGATGATCCACAGGATTCATAGCTACTCCCCTTACATGAGGACGCCTTCCTAACCATCTACTTCTTCCTGCTTTTCCTAAAATTATATTTTCCCACTCTAAATTACCTACCTGTCCAATAGTAGCCTTGCATTTCCCGTGAACTTTCCTAATTTCTCCTGAAGGAAGTCTTAAAATTACATAATCCTCTTCCTTACCCAAAATCTGCGCAAAAGTTCCAGCAGAACGAGCAAGTTGTCCACCCTTACCAGGTCTTAACTCCACATTGTGCACCATCGTTCCTACAGGAATGTTCTTCAAAGGCAAAGCATTTCCAACTTTTATTTCCACATTCTCTCCAGATATCACTACATCTCCAACTTTTAAACCAAGCGGAGCTATAATATATCTTTTTTCCCCGTCAGCATACTGAAGTAACGCTATATTAGCAGATCTGTTAGGATCATATTCCAGAGCTACTACCTTAGCAGGAATGTTATCCTTGTCTCTCTTAAAATCTATGATTCTATAAAGCCTCTTATGTCCACCGCCTCTGAACCGAATAGTTATTCTTCCATAGTTATTTCTACCACCAGACTTCTTTAAAGGAACTACCAGACTCTTTTCAGGTTTTTTCTTAGAAAGTTCAGAATTAACCAAATAAGTTTGAAATCTTCTTCCAGGAGAAGTAGGTTTACATTTTTTTATCGGCATTTTAACACCCCTTTAATTAAACTGTTTCAAAAAATTCTATAGTTTGACCCTCGGCTAACCTTACAATAGCTTTTTTTCTTAAAGAAGTTCTTCCAGGATTTCTTAAACTTCCCTTAGGCTTTCCCTTAACTCTTATAGTTTGAACTTTTTCTACCTTCACCTTAAAAAGCTCTTCCACAGCTTTTTTAATTTCTATCTTATTAGCCGAAGGGTCTACCCAAAAACATACCTGATTATTCTTCTCTTTAAGAAGCATAGACTTTTCTGTAAAAATAGGAGCTAATATAATAGTTCTATGGTCTCTCATTTTTATCTCCTCTGGTTAAACGCTCTTCAATTTTTTCTATAGCGGTATGCTCTAAAATTAAATGGTCGTGATTTAAAATATCATAAACATTTAAACCTTCAACTGCCAAAACTTTAACTTTAGGTAAGTTACTAACACTTTTTTCTAAAATTTTATTTCTTTGAGGAACTACAATTAAAGCCGACCTTACTCCAAGTTTATCTAAAAACTCTTTTAAAACTTTAGTTTTGGGAGTACTTTCCACTGGAAAACCCTCAGCTACTATAACTCTATCTGCTAAAGCTCTTGAAGAAAGAGCCATTTTCAGTCCCAATCTTCTTACTTTTTTATTAAGTTTAAACTCGTAACTTCTCGGTTTGGGACCGTGAACCACTCCGCCTCCTACCCATTGAGGAGCCCTTATAGAACCCTGTCTAGCTCTACCTGTATGTTTTTGAGGCCAAGGTTTCCTCCCTCCTCCTCTTACCTCTCCTCTGGTTTTAGTACAAGCTGTTCCAGCTCTCCACCTCGCCATTTGCCACCTAACTATTTCATGTAAAATTCCCTCCTTAGGAGGGATACCAAAAATATGAGAAGGCAATTCCACTTCTCCTATTATTTGTGCTTTACTATCTACTAACTGACTTTTAATACATTCCATTTTTGCAACTCCTTTTATTTAAAGTAAACCATTACATATCCATTATTCCAACCAGGAACAGCTCCCTTTACTAAAAGTAAATTTTTTTCAGTTATTATATCTACTATGCTTAAATTTTTAATAGTTACTGTCTCATTACCATAATGTCCAGCCATTTTTTTTCCTTTTATTACCCTTCCTGGAAAAGTGTTAGCTCCACTTGAACCCCTTTTCCTATGTACCTGCTTTGCTCCATGACTCATAGGTTGTCTTTGAAAATTCCATCTCTTTATAGTCCCTGTAAAACCTCTTCCTTTACTCTTTCCCGTAACATCTATCTTCATACCTT
This sequence comes from Thermodesulfobacteriota bacterium, assembly GCA_030578315.1. Classification (GTDB taxonomy): domain Bacteria; phylum Desulfobacterota; class Thermodesulfobacteria; order Thermodesulfobacteriales; family Thermodesulfobacteriaceae; genus Thermodesulfobacterium. The sequence goes on from JAUQQL010000022.1 coordinate 30,581, forward strand.
TTTCCAGAGGTAAATCTTTTAAAGTTATAAACTGTCCAGGCTTAAATTCTTCAGGATTTTGAACTCTAAACTCTTTTAAAATGTAAAACCCTGTATCTAAATTAGCTTTTAAAAAATGCCCTATTTCAGGCAAAGTGCACTTATTCAACTTTTTAGGATGAAAACCAAGTTGTACTGCATTGTAACCATCTTTTTCCACGGTCTTTACTTGCACAACTGCGCAAGGACCAACCTCCAAAACAGTTACCGGGACCACATTTCCATTTTCATCAAAAACTCTAGTCATTCCCAGTTTTTTTCCAATTAAGCCTTCTAACTTCATGGGAATCACTCCCCTTATATTTTTATTTCTACTTCTACACCTGCAGGTAGTTCAAGCTGGGTTAAGGCATCAATAGTTTGCTGTGTAGGTTCTAAAATTTCAACTAATCTTTTGTGAACCCTTATTTCAAATTGTTCTCTAGAGTTCTTATCAATATGAGGAGATCTTAAAATGGTCCACCTGCTAATCTTAGTAGGTAAAGGTATAGGACCTACCACTTTAGCACCTGTTTCCTTTACTGTGTTTACAATATCTATAACTGACTTGTCTAAAATTCTGTGGTCAAAACTTTTTAACTTAATCCTAATTTTCTGAGCAGGTATCATTTTAACCCTCTCCACCACCTTTTATTCTAAAATTTTAGTAACTACACCGGCTCCTACAGTTCTGCCACCTTCTCTAATGGCAAATCTTAAACCCTCCTCCAAAGCCACCGGCTTTATCAACTCAACCTCAAGCTCCACATTATCTCCAGGCATCACCATCTCCACACCCTCAGGTAACTTAACCACTCCAGTAACATCCGTAGTCCTAAAATAAAACTGAGGCCTATATCCAGTAAAAAAAGGCGTATGCCTACCACCCTCCTCCTTCCTCAACACATATACCTCTGCCTTAAACTTCGTATGCGGCTTTATACTCCCAGGCCTAGCTAATACCTGACCCCTCTCCACATCATCCTTACCTACCCCCCTTAACAACACCCCTATGTTGTCACCAGGTAATGCCTCATCCAAAATCTTCCTAAACATCTCAATACTTGTAGCAACCGTCTTTATCGTAGGCCTAAGCCCAACTACCTCAACCTCCTCACCAGGCTTCAACACCCCCCTCTCAACCTTGCCCGTAACCACCGTACCACGACCACTTATACTAAAAACATCCTCTATCGGCATAAGAAAAGGCTTGTCCACATCCCTCACAGGCTCAGGTATATAATCATCCATAGCCCTCACTAACTCCCATATACTCTTGCACCACTCACAATCCTCCTTACCACACCCACACTCAAGAGCCTTAAGCGCACTCCCCCTAACCACCGGCACATCATCCCCAGGAAATCCATACTTGCTAAGTAACTCCCTAACCTCTAACTCCACTAAATCCAATAACTCAGGATCATCTACCATGTCTACCTTGTTCATATAAACTATAATATAAGGCACATTAACCTGCCTTGCCAACAACACATGCTCCCTCGTCTGAGGCATAGGACCATCCGTAGCCGCAACCACCAACACCGCACCATCCATCTGAGCCGCCCCAGTTATCATGTTCTTAATATAGTCCGCATGCCCAGGACAGTCTATATGAGCATAATGCCTCTTCTCACTCTCATACTCCACATGAGCAAGCTGAATAGTTATACCCCTCGCCTTCTCCTCAGGTGCCTTGTCTATCTCCTCAAACGGAACCCACCTCGCTAAACCCCTGGTAGATAAAACCCTAGTTATAGCACTCGTTAGTGTAGTCTTACCATGGTCTATATGCCCTATCGTCCCTACATTCAAATGAGGCTTCTTCCTCTCAAACTTCTGCTTCGCCATCTCACCTTTCCTCCCTTAAAAATTTAAAAACCCTT
>JAUQQL010000023.1 GCA_030578315.1 Thermodesulfobacteriota bacterium
GTTGATAACGTCGCAGCCCTGCCCTCCCCTCATATTCCAGAAAGTGCCTTTTGAGGACGGTCAAATGTAGGTCAGTCTTCTTTGATACATGCTTTTTTAAATCGTAAAAAAATCGCCAGAGTATCTTCTACTCCAGGATTTACCAAATCTATAAATTTGTATTTAGTAGATTTTTCTTTTTATTTAGTCGACTTGCCTGGATATGGCTTTGCTAAAGCTCCCAAAAATTTAATAAAAAAGTGGACTTCTTTAATAGAAGGTTATTTAACTTCACCCCGAAACATTAAAATACTCATTTTAATTTTTGATATAAGAAGAATTCCAGATATGCTAGATTTCAATCTTGTAAACTTTGTAAAATTTTTAAATAAGCCTTACACTATAGTTCTTAATAAAACTGATACACTTTCAACTAAAGATAGAGAAATTCAAAAACAAAGATACTTAGAATTTCTTAAACTTCCTTTAGATATTTCTATTTTCTTAACCTCTTGTAAAACCAAGGAAGGAATTAAAGGTTTAAAAAACTTTATTTTAACTAAAATTAAAAATTAAGTTAAGTAATAACAAATTTCATACCGTCATAAGCAGCTACAATTTTTATTTTCAATTCTTTACTCAAATTTTGAGCCACTTTAAATGGATTAGCTTTAAGCATCGTCATCCCAAAATGGGTCAAAATAACAGTTTCGGGTTTCATTTTTTGAAGAAGCTTTTTAAGGTCTGGTATACTTAAGTGTAAGACTCCATCTAAAGGCTTTTCTCTTACCACATTCACTACCAAAATTTGAACCTCTTTAAATTCTTCACTTAGTTCTTCAAAGTAACCCGTATCCGATAAAAATCCTAACACTTTGTTTTCGGGTAAAAAAAATAAAAAACCATAAGTTTCTACTGAGTGATTTAACTTACAGGTAGTCTTAAATTTAAAAGGTAAGGCTTCGTAAAAAGTTTTAGCTTTTAAAATCTCTATCTTTACTAAATAGGAATGTAAATAAGAAAGCAAAACAGGTTCTTTTAAAGCACTTTCTGGAAGATAAAGTATTCCTCTTTTTTTAAAGCCTCCTTCAGTTATAGCATCAACTATAATGTTGAGGTCGGAACTGTGATCTAAATGTTGATGAGAAAGTACAATAACTTTTATTTTTTCTAAAGGAATTTTGTATTTGGCTAAGTAAACCAGGGTCCCTGGACCTGGGTCTAGAAGCAAAAGATCGTTTTCAACTTTTAAAAGAGTTCCAGCTGAAGCTCTTAATTGCTTAGCCACAACATACCGAGCCCCTGCGGTCCCCAAAAAAAGAACTTCACTCATAAAATCTTTTGAGTCTGTTTAAACACATGCCAAATTCGCTGAAAAGCTGTAAAGTGAGAAAATAAAGTTACTAAGATAAGAAAAATAAAAACCAGGTCAAAAATTAAAGAAAAAATAAGCAAAGTAATTCTTTCAAAGCGAGTAAGAATTCCTACTTTACACTCTATTCCTACTCCTTCAGCTCTTGCTCTGGTATAGCTAACCATTATAGAACCTGTAATTCCTAAAAAACTTAAGGTTACCCCAGCAATAGAACCTTTTACCAAGAAATACCACATAAATCCTAAAAAAATAAAAATTTCTCCATATCTATCAAGTACTGAATCTAAAAAAGCTCCAAAAGCACTGACCTTGTTTGTAAATCTAGCTAAAGCTCCATCTATCGCATCTAAGGGTGCAAATATAGAAAGAAGTAAACCAGCTATAAAAAATTCACCCTTAACTATAAATAAAGAACTGAGAATAAATCCTAAAAAACAGACCACAGTAACTAAATGAGGATGAACTCCCCAGTTAGCTAAAAGCTTTACAACAGGTAAAATAACTGGTTGTGAAACATTTCTTACCCATTCAGAAATTCCTAATCTAGTCATTTTTTAATAAAGAGGTCTTTCTAAAATTCTATACTGGAAAGCTTCCGCTAGGTGTCTTTTTAAAATTATCTCACAATCATCTAAATCTGCAATAGTGCGAGCAATTTTTAAAATTTTATGAAGTGACCTTGCTGAAAATTGAAATTTTTCTGCAGCCTTTTCTAAAAAAGCTTTGGCAGAAGATTCTAAAATACAAAATTTTTTAATTTCCTTAGCCTTCAAATGAGCATTAGTTTTTAAAGAAGTTCCATACCTTTTTTTCTGCTTCAAACGAGCCTCTATAACCCTTTCTTTAATACTTTTAGAATTGCTACCTTCTTTTAAACTTTCTTTCAAAAGTTCTTTTACCTCAACTGGAGGCATTTCAAAGTGAATATCTATTCTATCTAAAATCGGACCTGAAAGCTTGGTCCTGTACTTTCTTATTTCATGATAAGTACACTGACAAGGCTTTGTTGGGTGCCCATAATAACCGCACTTACATGGATTCATAGCACATACAAGTATAAATTTAGCAGGATAGGTTACTGTAAAATTAACCCTTGTAATAGTAACTTTACCTTCTTCTAGAGGTTGTCTCAAAGCTTCTATTACATCTCTTCTAAATTCAGGAAACTCGTCTAAAAATAATACTCCGTTGTGAGCAAGACTTATTTCACCAGGCTTAGGAGGGTTCCCACCCCCTATCATTCCTACTTCTGATATTGAATGATGGGGAGCCCTGAAAGGACGATGTAAAATTACGAATTTTTCTTCGTTTAAAAGCCCAGCTACTGAATAAATTTTAGTAGTTTCTATAATTTCTTCATAACTCATACTGGGTAAAATACTAGGAAATCTTCTGGCAAGCATGGTTTTACCAGCCCCAGGAGGTCCTATCATTAAGACATTATGCCCCCCTGCTGCAGCTATCTCAAAAGCTCTTTTAGCAAACTCCTGCCCTAAGACTTCTGAAAAATCTTCTTCATAAATTGCTTCTTCTAAGCTTAAGCTGTTGCTATCTTCTAATAAATTATCCTTATAAGCAATTTCTTCTCTTAAATAACCTATTACTTCCCGCAAAGTTTTAAATCCAAGAATCTTAAAATTTTTAACTAAAAGGGCTTCTTTTAAATTTTCGTAAGGTAAAATTATCTCTTTCAATCCCAATTCTTTAGCTTTAAGAACCGCTGGAAGTATACCTTTAGTAGGCTTCAATCTTCCATCTAAAGATAGTTCTCCTATGAAAGCTTTATCTTTAAGATTTTTATGAGACACCACTTCCATTCCAGCTAAAAGTCCTACTGCCATTGCTAAGTCAAGACCAGTTCCTTCTTTTTTTAAATCTCCAGGAGCTAAATTGATAGTAATTCTCTTTAAAGGAAAGTTAAAACCTGAATTTTTTAAAGCTGACTTTATTCTTTCCTTACTTTCTTTTACGCTACTGTCTGGAAGTCCAACTATAGTTACTCCAGGAAGGCCGGAAGTGAAATCTATTTCAATTTCTACTAAAAAAGCTGAAATTCCTATTACTGTAAAACTATATACTTGAGAAAACATTAAAAATTAAACAATTATCTTTATCTAATACGAAAAAAAGGACCATAAGGTTATTTACCCTATGGTCCCTTTTAAAAAAATCAGGATTAATTTAATACTGCTTCTTCTGTTCTTCTTTTAGTATTTTTAAAGCCCGAGTAAAGTTACAAGTCTTGGCAAAATTGGATTGGCAAAAAGTAAAATTAAAGCAATAACTAAGGCATAAATAGTTAAACTTTCCATAAAAGCTAACCCTAAAATCATAGTAACTGTGAGTCTTCCTGCCATTTCTGGATTTCTTGCCATTCCTTCACAAGCTCCACGAGCAGCCATACCCATCCCAATTCCGCATCCAAAAGCAGCTAGTCCTACTCCTAATCCCGCAGCTAATACTGTTCCAGCAGTAAAAAATTCAAAGCCAGGAGCAGCTTTTGCTGCTGCTTCAACAGCCCAAACTAAACTAGATGAAAAAATACCTGCTAAGATCACCAACACCCACAACCCTAACCTTTTCATAGCTATAACCTCCCTCCTTTAAAGTTTTTAGTTTTTTAAATCAAGCTAAAAGGGACCTTAACCCCCTTAGCTTTTTTCCATTTAATGATGTTCTTCTACTGCTCCTGCAAAATAGGATAAACTAAGTATTACAAAAATAAACATTTGAATAAAAGAGACCAAAACACCCAAAAGCAGAATTGGAAGAGGAGCTAAAAACTTACCAGCTAACATTAGTAAAAGTCCAATTAAAATCTCCTTAGAAAGAAGATTTCCAAATAAACGAAAAGAAAGAGATAAAATTCGTCCTAAATGTCCCAAAATTTCCACAGGTACCATCAAAGGTGCTAACCAAGGAATAGGACCAACAAAAGTTTTTAAGTAACTTAAACCTCTAAATCTAAAACCTAAAAAGTGATAATACACTATAGTAATTAAGGTTAATCCTAAAGTTACATTTATATTCGCTGTAGGAGACATAAATCCTGGAACCAATCCTATAAGATTAGAAAATAAAATATAAAGTGCAAACATCACTATAAGAGGATAAACCCAAGGAATTAAATTAGGACCATGACCATCTCCATGAGGTACATTACTTTTAGTAAAATTATAGAGAGTCTCTAAAACAAACTCCCAGAAATTTTGAAATCCTTTAGGAATAAACTCTCTTTTTCCACTTCCTATAAGAGCTAAAATTACAATAAGAATAAAAATAAAATAACTATGAACGATATGAGGTGCTAAAATTTTAGCCAGAATTCCATATTTTTCAGCATGCTCATAATAATGCCATCCCGAAGGGAGACCCAACTTTTCTAAGAAAAAACAGATAAAAAGCAAAGGATGTTCCATTTTTCACCCTCCTTTTAGTTTATTATCACTTTATTTTTTAAAAAATTTTTAACACTTATCATTATTAACTGCAGGTAAATCATACTAAAACCTAAGAGTAATAAAATAACATTAAGTTTCAATTCTACGAGAAGAAAATACAAAATTAAAGCTATTATGGTAAATCTTACAAAAAATTTAATAACATAAAGTAAACTAGCTTTTGAATAGTGTAATTCATCTCTTAAAAGTTTATAAACTATTCCTGCAACTTCTTTTTTTATAATTCTAAAATTTAAAAAACCTAAAACAGCCCCTGCTAAAAATGAGATAGATAAAATTAAATCTCGCCAAATTAAAAATATTACCCCACTTCCTACTAAAGAAGTTAAACACATATAAATTTCTGCTTCTTTAGAAAATCTTTCAATACTTATTTTGCTCATTCTTTTCTTGTTTTTCTATTTCCTTAAGTCTTTTTTTGCTGTAATAAATTAAATTTTTAAATCCAGCAACCACTCCTAATACAATAAAAACTATAGTTAACCAAGGATAAGTCTTTCCTTTAAAAATTTTTTCATCTATTAACCAACCAATTACAGCTCCCGCTATAATAGAACCTACTACCGCTATACCAATACTTAAACTATCTATTAATACTGTAAATATAAATTTTAAACTATTTTCCTTTTTAATTTTCAATTTTAGCTATTTTAAAAAAAAATTTTAAAAAATCAACCCTAAAAAATAGGATTTACCGGCTTATTTTTAACATTTTTTTAATTTTATCAATTAAATTACTTCTTTTTTAAGCAATTTACTTTTTTTAGTGTAAAAAAACTCTTTTACTTGTTCTGCAAAAGCTTCAATCCTCATTTTAGTTCCCATAGACCTTTGTCCATCACAAGGAACAGTAAGAACTGGAAGATTTAAACCTTCTCCTTCTCTAATTCTTTTTAAAATCGCCATAACCACATTTCCAGGCATACAGGCAAAAGGAATTACATTAACTATTCCAGAAACACCTTTTTTCAAATACTCCATGGCTTTCCCTGTAGATAAAAGAACTTCACCTCCTTCATAATCCGGGTGAACATATTTTTTAGCTAAGTGAATAAGTTCTTCAATAGTCGGCTCTTCAGCTGTATCTAAAAGATCTTTTACTAATTCTATAAATTTTTCTTCCTCTTGCCTCTGAATCTGATTTTCTATAATAAATTTAAAAACCGTTTTAAAAAGCCCGGTTCTCTTAGCCCAAGTTTTAGACATATAGTTGATAAAATAAATCCATTCACCCACTGGAGGTACCCAAACTTCCAACCCTAAATTTTCAAGAGTTCTATAAAGATTTTCGTTAGCAAAACGGTTAGTTCTAACATAAATTTCACCAACAACTCCTACTACCGGTTTTTCTTCCTCAATCTTAGGAACTTTTTCAAATTCTTTTTTTATTTCTAATAAAACTTCTAGCAAGTCTCCTTTAGCTTCTATAGTTTTTTCTATCTTATTTAAAGATTTCCAATAAATATTTTCTACTTCTTCCTTGTCTAAAGCATAAGGACGAATTTCTCTTAAAAGTTTATCTAAAATATCTACTGCTACAACACCTCTCCAAGCAATTTTGGTAAATTCCCTTCCTAAAATACTTAAATCATCATAAAATTCTACATCTTGTTGTAAAGAATAAACAGGAAGCTTTTCCATTCCAAGGTCCCTTAAGATCTTTTTGTGAAGCCGGTTATATTGACCAAATCTACAAGGACCTGAACCATCAGGCATAAAAAAAATACTTTTCTCCGGATTAAAGTTAGGAGAACTGATGAATTTTATTAGGTCTCCTGTAGTTAGCGTCGTAGGATAGCACTCTTTACCAGAAGTATATCTTCTACCTAATTCTAAACTCTCTTCATCTGGTTCTGGAAGAACTTCAGCAGGAACACCACAAGCTCTAAAAGCCGCAGCTAACGCCCTAGCGTGGTCAGTCATATAAGGAATGTAAATAGTTCTTCCTTCTTTAGGAGAAACTTTTATTTTTTGGAAGTGTCTTTTAAGTTCGTATTTTTTCATTTTATTTTTAATACTGTCTACAAAAGCCTCCAAACGAGTTACCACTCCAGCTTCAGCACTGTGCTCGTCTACTTCTATCTCTAAAAAGGGCTTTCCACCTATAAGTTCTTCAAAAAAGTGTTCAATAAAAGAATCTGGGCCGCAGGAAAAATTAGTAAAATAAATTGGAAAAAGATTAGATTTTTCCCTGATAAAGTGTGCTGCAAGTAAAAACCTTTGACCGTATTCCCAGTACATTCCATCTATACCCGTAAAATCTGAAACTTCTTCCAAAGGAAGCATATCTACCGGTAATCCTACTAGTCCAAGTTTTCTTACTTTGTAGTGAAGCCCTAAATTAGCTCCGGGGTCAAAAGCATTATAAGGTCTTCCTACAATTACCAGAATAAGCTGGTTACTAAACTCTTTTAAAATTTCTTTACCTCTTTTTCTTAACCAATGATGAAACTCTTTTTGAGCAATTTCTGCTACCTTCCAAGCTTTTTTAATTTTTTCCTGAGACTCTCCAAGAAGTTTAGCTAAATGTTTAATCTCTTCATTTAAAACATATCCTGGTCTTCCTAAATGAAAAACTGGACTTAAAATTTTAGCAGAATATAAAGAAAAATTAATAGAAGCTGGAACTATCCAAGGTATACTTTGCACATAAGGACAAATTTTACCTAAGCCAAATTTAGGATTTTCAGGAGGGAAGTCACTTATTTGAGGAAGAAAAATTTTTTTAACACCCATCTCTAAAAGAGCTTTTATGTGCCCAAAGGCAATTTTAATGGGAAAACAAGGTTCTGCAGGAGTTAACTCACAACCTTTTTTAATAATTTCTTTAGAAGTAGGAGGAGAAAGAATAACTTTGTAACCTAACTCTCTAAATAAAGTAGCAAAAAAAGGAAGCCATTCAAAAAACTGTAACATCCTAGGAATTCCTATAACTTCTTCAGAAGAAAGATTTAAATCTTTACTTACCGGTTCTACATAAGAAAGAAGTTTTTCTTCTCTTTCTAAAGTTAAGTTAGGTAGGTTTTCTTTAGGCTTTCTATGGTCAAGTTCATACCTTTCACATCTTCCACCATAGTAGTAGGGAGTACCTCCTTCAACAGATACTTGATGAATTTCACACTGATTAGGACATCCTTTACACTCAAAAGCTCTAATAGTATAATTAACTTTAGCTAGATCAAAACCTTTAAATCTACTTTCTCCTTTAGTTTCTTCTTTAGCCAGAAGAGCTACTCCAATTGCTCCAGTAACCTCATGATGAGGAGGAACAAGTATATTTTTTCCAAGAACTTTTTCAAAGGCAGCTACTACTCCCTTATTAAAAGCTACTGCTCCTTGAAAGAAAATTTTGTTACCTATTTTTCGGTCTTCAACTACTTTATTAAGGTAGTTGTAAACAATAGCATAGCAAAGCCCTGCTACTAAATCTTCTTTAGGTAATCCCTGTTGTTGATAGTGTAAAAGGTCTGACTGCATAAAAACTGTACATCTTTCTCCTAATTTTAGCGGAGCTTGACTTTTAAGAGCTATTTCCCCAAATTCTTCTATTGGAATTTTAAGTTTCACCGCCTGTTCCTGTAAAAAAGAACCTGTTCCAGCAGCACAAGCTTTATTCATAGCAAAGTTAACTACTGTGCCTTTTTGAAGATAAATATATTTAGAATCTTGTCCTCCTATTTCAAAAATAGTGTCAACCTCAGGATCTAAAAACAAAGCTCCCCGAGTTTGAGCTGTAATTTCATTTCTTATTACGTCTGCTCCTACAAAGTCCCCTACCAAGTATCTTCCTGACCCTGTAGTTCCCACTCCTTTTACTTTAACAGCTAAGGGAAGCTTTTTTCTAAGTTCTAAAAGCCCTTGCTTAACACTTTCTAGTGGTTTACCTTGATGAAGCATATAAACTTTGGCCAGTAAGTTTCCTTCTTCATCAAGAGCAACTAACTTAGTACTTACCGAACCTACATCTATACCTAGATATACTTCTAATACTTCTAATTTTTGAAAATTACTACAATCTTTGTTTTTTCTTAAAACCTCTTCCTGAAGTTTTTTAGATAACTCTATAGAATTAACAGGAAAAAGTACAGGATGCCTAGGAGGATTGTAAATTCTTTCTTTTAAGTAAGCTCTTAAAATTTCACTTCCTTTATAGGGAGAACTTGCTCTTTCCTCAAGTCCATAAAGAGCTGCTCCAATTGCTCCCATAATCCTAAAGTGTTCTGGTATAATAAGTTCCTCATCTTTTAATTCAAAAACTTCTTTTACAGCTCTCCTTACTCCAAGATTAGCTGCTACCCCTCCTTGAAAAATTAAAGGAGGTAAAATGGGTTTACCTTTAGCTAAGTTGCTTTTTAAGTTTCTTATAATGGCAAAACACAGTCCTGCAATGATGTCACAGTCCGGAACAGCTGTTTGCTGAAGATGTATCATATCAGACTTAGCAAAAACAGTACACCTTCCAGCAATGCGCGGAACTTTTTTAGCTTCTAAAGCCAGACGAGAAAATTCTTCTATAGTATATCCAAGACGCGCAGCTTGCTGTTCTAAAAAAGAACCAGTACCTGCAGCACAAAGAGTATTCAAAGCAAAGTCTTCAATTTCAGGAATTCCCCTTTCGTGAGTAATAAATATAAGTTTAGAGTCTTCCCCTCCTATATCTAAAATAGTTTTCACTTGGGGATAAAAAAAAGTAGCAGCCTTTGCATGTGCCATAACCTCATTTACAAAAGCACAACCCAAGATTTGTGAAATAGTTTTCCCAGCAGTTCCAGTACAGGTTATTCCTGAAAATTTTCCCCCAAATTCCTTCTCAGCTAAACTTAAGAGTCTTTCCGCTGTTTCAATAGGTTGTCCATGAGTTTTTTCATACCTCCAAAAAAGTACTTCTTTTTTTTCATTCAAAACTGCAATCTTACCCGTTCCAGAACCTACATCTAGCCCAACATACATCATAAAAACACCTCAAAAAATTTTAAAATTTCTAAATTTTATTTAGATTTAATTTAGATATTTTTAAAATTTAACACGAAAGTTTAAGAAATGTAAAGAGATAAAACTTATACATTTTTAAAATGAGAAATTATACTTCAAATTCTTTTTTTAAACTTCGTGAAAGAAGTCTTTTTAAAGAAATTTCTGGTTTTTCTTTTTCGTAAAGAACTTTATAAACTTCTTCGCAAATAGGCATTTCTAAATTAAAATCCTTGGCAAGGCTTTTAACTACTTTAGCTGTTTTAACTCCCTCAGCTACCTGCCTTAGATCACTTAAAATGTCTTCTAATTTTTCACCCCTTCCAAGTCTATAGCCTACCTGATAATTACGAGAAAGATTGCCAGTACAAGTTAAAACTAAATCTCCCATCCCTGCCAAACCGTAAAAAGTATGTATATTACCTCCCATCTTTGTTCCCAAACGAATTATTTCTATTAATCCCCTCGTAATAAGCGCAGCTCGAGCATTAAGCCCAAGATTTAATCCATCACTTATTCCTGAGGCAATAGCAATTATATTTTTAAATGCCCCTGCTAATTCTACTCCCACAGGATCATCACTTCTATAGACCCTAAAGTAGGAAGTGGCTAAAAGTTCTTGCATTTTTTTCGTTTCTTCTTCTCTTTCTCCAGCCAACACTACAGCTGTAGGAAGTTCCCTCGCTACTTCTCTAGCAAAAGAAGGACCTCCCAAAACAAAAATTTGGACTTCCTTAGTAAGCCTTTCTTTTAGAAGCCAAAAAGGAGCTTTTTTTTCCTCTAAATCTATACCTTTTATTCCAGAAATGTGATATTTAATACCTTGAAAATACCGACTTAATTCGTTAAAAGTTTTAATAAGAGCATAAGAGGGAATAGCCCAAATTACAACCTTAGAATTTTTAAAAGCTTCCTCAGGGTCTAAAGTAGCTCTAAGATTTTCAGGAAGCTTTATTCCTGGAAGATAAAAAGGATTTTCTTTTTCTCTGTTTATAGCCAAATATACTGTTTCTCTTCTTACCAAAAGATAAGTTTTAATTCCTTTCCCTGATAAAATCTTACCTAAAGCAGTTCCCCAACTGCCACCTCCTATAACAGTTACTTTCAATTTTTAAACTCCTTACCAAAAATTTGTAAAAACCCAAAGGTAGTTTAAAATTATTTTTGAGAATTTCAACTGAAAAGTTATGATTGTTTCCTTTTTTTCAGGCTTTAAAGGGGATTATAATTTTTTTCAATTTGAACCTCTAAAAGAAAATATTTTTAAAATTTTATCTAAGGCGAAAGCAGTTATTTTCCCACCTACTATTGCTCAGGAACTTTATTTTTTCGTCAAAAGTTTAAATCTTCCAGTTTTTCCCGAATACACTCTTCGTTTTTTATATCCCGGGAAAATTGGACAAATAATGCTTCTTAAAACTTTAAATTTACCTCATCCAAAAACTATTTTAGTTCCAAGAATGTGTGGATTGGAAGAAAATCCGTATAAAAGAAAATTAAAAATTTCCTTTCCTTTTGTTTTAAAAGGAAATTGGGGAAATGAGGGGCAAGAGGTCTTTTTAATAACTAATCAAGCAGATTTTAAAGAAGTTTTACAAAAAATTAAACTTTGGGAAACTTCTGGAAGATACGGTTTTTTAATTCAGGAATACATTAATACTCCCTTTGATGCAAGGGCAATTCTTATTGGAGATAAGGATTTTATTTTTTTTAGAAGGGGAGAATTTAAAAAAAATTTGGTTCAACAAGGAGAAGTTATTCCTTGTCCAAATAAGATGCTAGAAAAAAAACTTAAAAATTTAATTAAAAAAATTAGATTAAAAACCGGTTTTAACTTAGTAGCTATAGATTTTCTTTTTAAAAATGAAGAACCACTAATAAGTGAGTTTAACTTCGTGTTCGGAAGAAGACTGCTAGGAGAAAAAAAGTATGAATATTATTTAAAAAGGGCTATCAAAAAATTTATTTTTCAAATTGAAAGCTCAGAAGTTGCAAAATAAAAAAAAAGTTTTAAATTCAAAAAAATAAAGAAATTGAGGAATATTTAAAGTGAATGAAGATAGACTTCTTACTATAAAAGATTGGATAGAAAGTTTTTGGAACTTTCAAGAAGAAGATCTAAAATATTTTAATAATTTAATAGAAAAAAAGAATTCATTTAATCCTGAAAAAATTCTTATAGATCTTAAGGAAAGAATGAAGGTGAGAAAAGCCTACTATCAAATCTATAAGTATCTTAATTGGAAAGATCTTTCTTCTCAAGACCTTATTTGGATCGAAAAAAAGTTAAACGAAATACTTAAAAGAGAAGAATTTATAACTCACCTTATAGGCAAACTTTTAGATCTTTTAACTAAAGTATTTGAACTTCCAGAAGATAAAAATTATCTTTACTTTGAAAAACCTTTTATTTTTCACTAAATAATGCTTTCTAAAAACGAGATTCTTCAGAGGGCTAGAGAAATTCTACAAACAGAAAAAGAGGGGCTAGAAGAAGTTATTAAAAATTTAGACCACAGTTTTGTTGAGGCTGTAGAACTTATACTAAATACTGAAGGAAGAATAGTAGTTACTGGCGTTGGGAAAAGTGGAATAATAGGAAGAAAAATTGCAGCCACACTTTCTTCAACAGGAACTCCTTCTTTTTTTCTACATCCAGTTGAAGCTTTACACGGCGACCTTGGAATGGTTACTCCTAATGACTTATTATTAGCTATTTCCTATTCAGGAAATACTTTAGAGGTATGCGAATTAGTTGCTATCTTGAAAAGAAGAAATTTGAAGGTTATCAGTTTTACAGGAAATATTCAAAGTAGATTAGCTAAACTATCAGATGTAGTAGTTAATATTAAAATTCCTAAAGAAGCTTGTCCTTTTAATTTAGCTCCCACAACTAGCACTACAGCTACTTTAGCCCTTGGAGATGCACTGGCTATCTGTCTTTTTGAACTAAAAGGACTAAGTTCAGCAGACTTTAGAAAAAATCATCCTGGAGGAACTCTTGGAGAAAGGTTAAAAATAAAAGTAAGAGAAATTATGCTAACCGGAGAAAAAATCCCTGTAGTACCCGTAGGAACCTTTTTAGAAGATGCCATAGAGGAAATAGACAGAAAGAGACTTGGATGTGTATTAATAGTAGACGAGCTTCAAAATCTTGTGGGAATTATTACAGACGGAGACCTAAGAAGAGTTCTTCTCAAGTATAAAACTTTTAAAAATTTAAAAGTAGAAGAAGTTATGACTAAAAAACCTAAAGTAATAGAAGAAAATAAGTTAGCTTATGAAGCTTTGGCACTTATGGAGAAACATTTAATTACAGTCCTTCCTGTAATTAATTACGATCAAAAGTTAGTAGGAATCTTACATCTCCACGATATTTTGGGAAAAGGAAGTTTTAAATTTACGGTTTAAATAAATTTTTCTAAAAAACTTAAAACCTCTTTCAAGTTTTTTTCTAAAGATGAAGTAGCATCAAATTCTAAAAAATTAAAATTTGGTAAAATATTTTGATAGATTCTTGATACTTTTTCTAAAAAAACGAGATTTTCAAAAGAACTCGAAGTTTCCCTATTTTTTATTCTTTCTATGGCTTTTTTTGGAGAGATTTTTAAAAAAATCACCAAGTCAGGAAGCGGAGCTATAGTTTCATTTTCTTTGAAAAGTTTGTCTATTTTAAAACCCTGTGCTCCTTGATAAGCTATAGTAGAAAGATAGTATCTATCAAGAATAACCCATTCTCCTCGGTTTAAAGCTGGTAAAATCACTTCTTTTACATGCCAATATCTGTCTTCTAAAAAAAGATTTAAAAGTTCTTCTTTTGGAAAATTTTGCTTTTTTAAAAAAGTTCTTATTTTTTTTCCTACGAAACCTGAGGTAGGTTCAAAAGAAAGAATACAAGGAATGAGTTTGTTTTTTAAAGCTTTATAAATAGCATTAGCTAAAGTTGTCTTCCCAGCACCATCAATTCCTTCTATAACTAAAAGTTTCCCCTTTCTTTCAAATTCTACTTTTAACCTTTCTCTAAGAAAATTTCGGTTTTCAGGAGTAACCTTACAAAACAAAGCCTTAGAAAATTTATGAAGTTTCTGTAAGAAAAAATTTTCTCCATATCCTAAAGTAGAAATTAAATAAAAAGGGGCTTCTAAAATTTTTTGAATAAATTCTAAAAAATCCTCGCAAAGTACTTCCATTTTACCAATTTCATCAATAACAAAAAATGGAATCTGATTACTTTTTAAAATTGTTTCTAATTCCTGTTCAATAATTTTTACTATTTGAGAAATATTTTTAGTCCAAACTACATAACTTCCTACAGTTGGAAGTTTTTCTTCAACTTCTTTGACTAAACTTTTTTTACTAGCCAAGGGAATTTTGAAATTGTTTTTATTTAATAAATAAAGTTCGAAACCTTGTCTTTCTCCCTCTATTCTTACTTCTTTAGTTATAAAGCCAAGATATTTGTAAGGAAGAGGAAGTTTTTTTAGATATTGATATAGAAATTCTAAAAGTGTAGTTTTACCAGAAGCAGGAACCCCGTAAAGAAAAAGTTTACGTCTGGGCGAGTTAAGAAACATTAAATAAGTTTAGCGCTTAATAGGTTTTTTAGAAAGAAGTACATAGGTAGCCCCCAGCCCTCCATCACAGGGTCGGGCTGAGGTATAAGCTAAAATGTACTTTCTAAAAGGACCTCTTTCAAGCCAATTTCTTACCATATTTTTTAATACCGGCTCACCTTTGGAGGAAAGGCCTCTTCCATGAATAATTAGAATACAAGAGTCTCCGTTTAAGATAGCTGTTTTAACAAATTCTTCTAAAGCTCTTTCTGCTGAATCTAAATCAAGTCCTCTTAGATTTAAAGTTCTTTTAACTGAAAAGCGTCCATTTCTTAATTCCCTTAATACTTTTTTACTCACTCCAAGAGCACATCCTTCTATATATTCTGAAGTTAACCACCATTTAAATTCCCATTTATCAGGAGGCCAGATTTTTTCTTCTTGAAAACTTACTTTCTTTGGATTAAAACACCAAAAAAAATTTTTTTCCTTTAAAGGCTTAACGGTTTTCAAAAACTCTTCCCAACTTTTTTCTTTATTCTCTTTATTTTCATCTTCACCAGAAGGGTAAATAACTCGTTTTGAATATTCACAAACTTGATAATCACTAGAGACCTTTAAGCAAGTTTTTAAAAAGTTTAACTTTTCAAAAGGTTTATACATTGAATTTTATTTTTTCAAACCTTTTTCAAAAATTCTTTCAGCTTTTTGAGCCGCAGTTTCAGCCTTTTTTGCAGCTTCCTCAGCTTTGTTAGCAGCTTCTAAAGCCTTTTTAGAAGCAAGATTTGCTTCATCTACCGAAACCTTAACTCCGTCTAACTCTCTTTTAATGGAATCTACTTGAAGTTTCAGAGCATTTAATTCATTTTGCATCTTTACACACTCATCTTTAGTGCAATATTCTGGAGCTGCAGCCTTTTCAGGAACTTGAGGGGTTGGACAAGTGCAACCAAAGGCTATTAAACTACCTAATAACAAACCTGAAAACTTTATAATCCACTTTTTATTCATAACACACCTCCTCATTTAGGATTTTAGCCTTTTATACAACCCATGGGTATAAGTTTAGCTACTTTTTTAGTTAAACCTGCTTTACAAGTAGCTTCTATAACCAAATTTACATCCTTGTAAGCTTCTGGAGCCTCTTCAGCAAGTCCTTTTTTGGATTTACCTTTCACAATTATGCCTTTTTTTCTCAATTTTTCAACAATTTCATCAGCTCTAAAAGACTTTATAGCTTGATTTCTACTCATAGTTCTTCCTGCTCCATGACAGGCAGAACCAAAAGCTTTTTCTTCCCCTTCTTTTGTTCCTACTAAAATATAAGAAGGTGTTCCCATAGAACCTCCAATAATTACAGGTTGACCAACCTCTTGATAGGCCTTAGGTAATTCTTTTCTTCCAGGACCCCAAGCTCTCGTGGACCCCTTTCGATGAACAAAAAGTTTTTTAAGTTTCCCATTTATCTCATGATATTCTACCTTACAAGTATTATGACTGACATCATACAAAAGTTTAAGATGAACTTGTGGAAAGAATTTCTTAAAAACCGTTCTTACTAAATGAGTAATTACTTGACGATTAGCTAAGGCGCAATTTATCCCACAAACCATAGCTTTAAAGTATTTTTCTCCTTCTGGAGACTTTATTGGTGCACATACTAATTCTTTTTCTTTAATGGGTATTCCATATTTTCTTGAAGCCTGAGCTAAAAGTGGAAGGTAATCTGTAGCAATTTGATGTCCAAGAGCACGAGACCCACAATGAATAGTTACTACTACTTGGTCTTTAAAAAGACCAAAAGCTTGAGCTACTTTTTGGTCGTAAATTTCGGCAACATACTGAACCTCTAAATAATGATTTCCTGAACCCAAAGTTCCTACCTGACGATGTTGTCTTTTTTTAGCTTCTTTAGATACACAAGACGGATCCCCCCCAGGCGTGCATCCTTTTTCTTCAATATATTCTAAGTCTTCAGGTTCACCATATCCCATCTCTACTGCCCACTTAGCACCTCCAACTAAGACCTCATCTAACTCTGAAGGGGATAACTTTATTTCTCCCTCAGAACCAACTCCCGAAGGAACAGTTTCAAAAAGCTCGTCTATAAGTTTTTCTAAAACAGGTTCTACCTCCTCCTTTGTTAAAGGAGAAAGAAGAGTTCTAACTCCACAAGAAATATCATATCCTACTCCTCCTACTGAGATAATTCCTCCCTCATCGGGGTCAAAAGCAGCTACTCCTCCTATGGGAAATCCATATCCCCAGTGAGCATCTGGCATTGCTATAGAAGCTTTAACTATTCCTGGAAGACTTGCTACATTACAAACTTGTTCGTAAACTTTGTCATCCATCTCCTCTATAAGTTTTTCACTTCCAAAAATTTTGCCAGGAACTCTCATATCTTTATCAGGAACAATCTCCCACTCGTAATCCGAAATTTTAACTAACTTTTTAAGTTCCATAAAATTTCACCCCATATTGAAAAAAGTCTTATTTTTTTTTATTTTAAATAACTTAATTTTAAATTCAAGGACTTTCTAATTTTTTAAATTGTGATATAAATTAAAAATATGCTAAAGGGGACTACTGTAGTGGCAGTTAAAAGAAATGGAAAAATTGCTATGGCTGGTGATGGACAGGTTACTTTTGGAAATACAGTTTTAAAACAAAAAGCTCGTAAAGTTAGAAAACTTTATAAAGGACAGGTTCTTGCAGGGTTTGCAGGAGCTACAGCAGATGCTTTAACTCTTTTTGAAAGGTTAGAAAAAAAGTTAGAAACCTACAGTGGACAACTTTTAAGGGCTGCTGTAGAGTTAGCAAAGGATTGGAGAACAGATAAAATTCTTCGTCGTTTAGAAGCTTTCCTTATTGCTTGTGATAAAGACCATATGCTTCTTATTTCAGGTGCTGGAGATGTAGTTGAACCTGATGAAGAAGTTATTGCAATTGGTTCCGGAGGTCCTATAGCCCTGGCAGCTGCTAAAGCTCTTCTTAGGTATACCACTCTTTCAGCTAAAGAAATTGCTGAAGCTTCTTTGAGAATTGCAGGAGAAATTTGTGTATACACCAATTCAGAAATTACTATAGAGGAGTTATAAAATCGTGAGTCACACAGAAGAACTTACTCCAAGACAAATAGTTGAACAATTAGATAGATACATTATAGGACAAACTAAAGCTAAAAGGTCTGTTGCTATTGCCATGAGAAATCGTTGGAGAAGACAGCAAATTAAAGGACCTCTTAAAGAGGAAATCTATCCTAAAAATATTCTAATGATAGGTCCTACGGGAGTAGGGAAAACAGAAATTGCAAGAAGACTTGCTAAGCTTACTAATTCTCCTTTTTTAAAAGTAGAGGCTACTAAGTTTACTGAGGTTGGTTATGTAGGAAGGGATGTAGAGTCTATGATAAGAGATTTAGTTCATATAGCTGTTCAAATGGTAAGAGAAGAAGAGGAAAAAAAAGTATTGGAAAAAGCTAGAGCTTTAGCAGAAGAAAGATTGGTGGAACTCCTTATTCCTTCTTCTTCACGTAAGGTAGAATATGACCCTCTTACTAAAGAAAAATTTTTGAAAATGTTAAGAGATGGAGCTTTAGATGAAAGGTATGTAGAAATTGAAATAGAACCTACACAGAAAATTCCTACCATAGAAATTTTAACTGCTTCAGGTTTAGAAGAAATGGAGATGCAATTACGAGATATTCTTTCTTCTTTTCTTCCCTTAAGACCAAAAAGAAGAAGAGTAAAAGTTAAAGAAGCTTTAGAAATCTTAACCAAAGAAGAAGCAAGTAAACTTATTGATATGGATAAAGTAATAAAAGAAGCTATTACTAAAACTGAAACTTCTGGAATTATTTTTATAGATGAAATCGACAAAATTGCAAGCCGAGGAGAAAGTTATGGACCTGATGTTTCTAGAGAAGGTGTACAAAGGGACCTACTTCCTATTGTAGAGGGAACTACAGTAAATACTCGTTATGGTATGGTAAGAACAGATTATATTCTTTTTATCGGAAGTGGAGCTTTTCACATGTCTAAACCTTCAGACCTTATTCCAGAACTACAAGGAAGGTTCCCAATACGAGTGGAACTTGATCCTCTAACTAAAGAAGACTTTGTGAGAATTTTAACTGAACCAGAAAATGCAATTATAAAACAATACCAAGCTTTACTTGCTACAGAAGGAATTGAACTTGAATTTACTTCAGCTGCTATTGAAGAAATTGCTCAACTGGCTTACGAAATTAATCAAAAAATGGAAAATATAGGAGCTAGAAGACTTTACACAGTAGTAGAAAAAGTTTTAGAAGAAATTTCTTTTAATGCTTCAGATATAGGACCTAAAAAAGTAATTATAACTCCAGAATATGTAAGAAGTCAACTTGCAGATATCATTAGTAATGAAGAACTCATTAAGTTTGTACTATAAATAAAATTCTTCTTATCTTATCTTTAAAAAAGTTTTTATTTTTTAATTATTCTTAAAAGTTCATCAACAGGAATAGCAGGAAGGCTCATTAATTCTACAGTTCCTCTAGAACCTAATTCAATAGACATCTTTGCGATAGTTTCGTTATTAGGAGCTTCCACAATGTTTACAAAATCATAGGGTCCAAGAACAGCATATTGTTGAATTACTTTTACTCCCATTTCTTCAATTTCTTTATTAACTTCAAAGATCCTGAAAGGATTTTCTTTAATAGTTTCTCTGCCTTCATCTGTAAGTTTACTTAAGATTACATAAATAGGCATCAAATACCTCCTAATTATTGTTTTATTATTTAAAAATTTTACTAAATTTAAAAATTTTTTCAAGAATAAGTGAAAAAAATAGTAATCTTTTTATAGACTAATTTAAATGTAAAGATAAAATTTTTATTTATGGGCGATAAGAAAAAAAATGCACCTTTAGTTAGTGTGATTATTCCTACTTACAATAGAGCTTACATTCTTTTAAAAAGTATAGAAAGTGTGTTTTCTCAAACTTTTAAAGATTTAGAACTTATCGTAGTAGATGATGGGTCTACTGATAAAACTCCTTATTTGGTAAGTAAGTATCCCTTAATTTATGTTAAAAAGCCTAGACAAGGAGTTTCCCATGCAAGAAATGTGGGTTTAAAAAAAGCTAAAGGGAGTTTAATATGTTTCTTGGACAGTGATGATTACTTTCTTCCTCAAAAACTAGAAAAACAAATTAAGTTTTTAGAGAAACATCCTAAATACAATTTAGTTCAAACTGAGGAAATTTGGTATAAAGGAGACAAAAGAGTATACCCTAAAAAAATTCACCGTAAAGCTGAAGGGTGGTTTTTTGACAAAGCAATTAAGCTTTGTGTAGTTTCCATGTCTACGGTAATGCTTAAAAAGGAGGTTTTTGAAGAAGTAGGATATTTTGATGAAAATTTTTGGGTTTGTGAAGATTACGAATTTTGGTTGAGAGTTTCTTTAAAGATGCCAGTAGGATGTATTAGAGAACCTTTAGTAGTTAAAAGTGGTGGAAGAGAAGACCAGCTATCTTCTACTAAGGGTTTAGATTATTATAGATGTTTAGCCTTGATTAAGCTCTTTAAGAATTATCAAAAAGAGCTAAACTTAGAACAAAAACTTTTACTTTGGAAAGAAGTTATGAAAAAGTTTAGTATTTTTTATAAAGGAGCCTTGAAATACGGAAACTTAAAAAAAGCTTTTGAGCTAAAAAAACTTGTAGAAGAAACTTACAGAAATTCAATAATAACTTTTAATTTAAGCTTACCTTACTTAAAGTTAGGGTAATTTATGAACAGAGCCTTAAATTGTGGTGATTTCAATTCCTGGCTATATAGAATCTTAAATCCTCTAATATATGTTTCTAAAAATAATTTTGCTAACTTAGCTAAAGCTAAGGGATTAGAAAAAACTTTAGCTTTTTTAATAGACAATGCACCTTCAGAAGTTTCCTTAGAATTTAAAAAAGAACTGCTCAATTTGGTTTTTGGACTAGAAATTTTGCCTTTTGAAGAAAAAAAGGAAAGAATCTCAAAACTATTGGAAGTTT
Source organism: Thermodesulfobacteriota bacterium (assembly GCA_030578315.1). Taxonomy (GTDB): domain Bacteria; phylum Desulfobacterota; class Thermodesulfobacteria; order Thermodesulfobacteriales; family Thermodesulfobacteriaceae; genus Thermodesulfobacterium. The sequence continues at coordinate 20,379 of JAUQQL010000023.1, forward strand.
TACAAAATTTAAACAAGTCCTTAAAATCGCTCAGCTATGAGGATTATTCCCTTCATAAGAAAATATTGAAACAACCTCTCACAGTGATAAAAGGAATTGGCCCCAAACTAGCTAAAAAATTAGAAAAAAAAGACTTAAAAACTATAGAGGACCTACTATTTTTTTTACCTCGCGATTATGAAGATAGGAGAGAGGTAACTCCTATAGCTAGATTGAAGGAAGGAGAAACTGCTTTAATTTGGGGAGAAGTTTTAAAAAGTGGAATTTCATCTTTTTCTACCAGAAAGGTATTTTTAGCACTTGTTACCGATGGGACGGGTTTTTTAAATTTAAAATGGTTTAACTTTAATGAAAAAGTTTGGAAAAATCTTTTAATGCCTGGAAAAAAAATTTATGCTATAGGAGAAGTTTCTCGTTTTGGAAAGTCCTTGGAAATGGTTCACCCTGAAATTATTGAAGAAAATAACAGAGAAAAACTAGAGTTAGAAATTGGAAACATTGTTCCTGTATACCCTTCTGTAGAAGGAGTTTCTACTAAACAATTTAGGAAACTTATGTTTCAAGTAGTTGAAAATTACACAAAATATTTAGATACTCTAATTCCTGAAGAAATTTTAAGAGAAAAAAAACTTTTACCTTTAAGAGAAGCTGTTAAAAAACTTCACTTTCCTGAAAGTAAAGAAAATATCTGGGCTTTAAAAACTCAGCAAAATGTTTACTACAGAAGTATAGTTTTTGATGAATTTTTTTTCTTGGAATTAGCCTTGGCTTTCAGAAAGGGAAAGTTAAAAAAGGAAAAAGGTATTGCTTTTAAAATAGAAAGTAAATTAGTGGAAGAATTTCTAAAAAAACTGCCTTTTAAATTAACTTCTGCTCAGAAAAGAGTTATTGAGGAGATAAAAAGGGACATGTCTAGCCCGATACCAATGAATAGGCTTATTCAGGGAGATGTAGGATGTGGTAAAACTGTAGTAGCTTTTGTTGCAGCTCTTATAGCTATAGAAAATGGTTATCAAGTAGCTCTTATGGCCCCTACTGAAATACTAGCTGAACAGCATTATCAAAACTTTAGGCAGTATGCTCAAATCATGGGAATTAATACAGCTCTTTTAACAGGGGGTATACCTTCTTCTCGGAAGAGAGAAATTTATTATGGAATCTCTCTAGGATATATAAATTTCGTTATAGGAACACATGCCCTTTTTCAAGAAAAAGTAGATTTCAAAAAGTTAGGCTTAGTAATTATAGATGAACAACATCGTTTTGGGGTGCTTCAGAGAGCTGCTCTGAGAGAAAAAGCAAAAGGATTTACTCCTGATACTTTAGTTATGACCGCAACTCCAATCCCTCGTACTCTTGCTCTTACTATTTATGGAGACCTTGATCTGTCTATTATTGACGAAATGCCTGAAGGAAGAAAACCTGTAATTACTAAATTATTTTTAGAATACAATCGCCACAAGGCTTACGAAGAAGTACGCAAAGAATTAAGAAAGGGACACCAAGTTTACTTCATACTTCCTATCATTGAGGAATCAGAAAAATTAGACCTACAAGCTGTTATTACCTATGGAGATTATTTAAAAAAAGAAGTTTTCCCGGAATACAAAGTAGAAATTTTACATGGTAAATTAAATTCTCTAGAAAAAGAAAGAATTATGCATGCTTTTAAAAGAAAGGAGATTCAAATTCTAGTTTCTACAACTGTGGTAGAGGTTGGAGTAGATGTCCCAGATGCTACAGTTATAGTTATTGAACATGCAGAAAGATTTGGACTTTCTCAACTTCATCAGCTTAGAGGAAGAGTCGGAAGAGGAACTGCTCAGGCTTACTGTTTTCTCATTGCTCACAAAATAAACATGAATTCTGAAGCTTTTAGAAGACTACAAATTTTATGTGAAACTAACGACGGATTTAAAATTGCTGAAGAAGACTTAAAATTAAGAGGTCCTGGTGAGTTTATGGGAACCAAACAGTCAGGTTATTTGGAGTTTAGAAAAGCTGATTTAGTTAAGGATTACGAAATTCTTCTTTTAGCTAGGGAAGCTGCTTTTAAACTTTTAGAAAAAGACCCTGAACTTAAAAATTATCCTTTATTAAAGGAAGAACTTTTAAAAAGATGGGAAGAAAAGCTTAAACTTTCAGAAATAGCCTAAAATTTTTTGTAAAAAGGGTTTTATAATGGAAGAAAACTTTACTATCGGGATTATTGGTGGTTCTGGAAAAATGGGAAAGTTTTTTAAGTCCTTTTTTGAAAGAAAAGGTTATAAGGTATTAATTTCAGACCTGAACGAAGGTTTAAGTAAAACAGAACTTTTAAAACAAAGTAAGATTATTTTAATTTCAGTTCCTATGGAAAACTTTTCACAGGTAGTAGAAGAAATTTCAAATTATGTTGAGTCCCGTCATTGGATTTTAGATATATGTTCTTTAAAAACTGAACCTGTAAAAATTATGAAAAAGTTTTTAAAAAAAGGAGAAATTTTAGCTACTCACCCTCTTTTTGGTCCTTATGAAAAAAGTTTAGAAAACAAAACTATAGTACTTTACAGAGTAAGAGGTAAAAACTGTTATTCCTGGTTTAAGCAAATTTTCCTATCGGAAGGAGTAAAATTAATAGAGGTGAGTCCCAAGAAACACGACAGAATCATTGCTCTTTCACAAGTTCTTAACCACTTTTGGTTAATTATTTTAGCTAAGATGATAAAAGATACTAAGTTTTCTCTAGAAGAGATAGTAAATCTTTCACCCCCAAGTTTTGAAAGACAACTCCACATTTTAAAAAGATTAGCCTATCAAGATGAAAAACTTTACGCAAAAATTCAACTAAATAATCCTTTAGGCAAAAAAATAAGAAAAATGTTTTGTCGAAATTGTAAGTTATTAGCTCAATCCTTCAATAATAAAAATTACAAAAAAGCTGAAGAGGAATTTTTTAATTACTTTAAAATGGCTAAAGAAGTTGCCAAAAAATTAGATAAACTTCTTGGACCTGAAAGTTTTTAAATGTTTAGAATAAATAAGAAGAAAAATTCCCAAAACTATCATTCCAAGACATAAAATCTGCCCCATGGTCATCCATCCAAAAATTAAAGACACACTTTGAGCAGGTTCCCTTAGAAATTCAAAAAGAAACCTAAGAACTCCATATAAGATAAAAAAAATTGCAAGTTTAGTTCCTTCAACCCAAGGTTTTCTTCTTAAATTCCACATTATTAAAAACAAAATTAATCCTGTAACTAACGCTTCATAAAGCTGAACTGGATGCCTTGGGATAGGTCCTCCATCAGGAAACACCATAGCCCAAGGAAGAGAGCTAGGCTTACCAAAAAGTTCTCCATTAATAAAATTTCCGATTCTTCCAAAAAAAAGTCCTATAGGAGCAACTACTGCTACTAAATCTGCCCACCAAAGAAAAGATTGATTGTGTTTTTTTAGATATAAGTACCCAGCTAAGATAGCTCCCAACATCCCTCCATGAAAAGACATGCCTCCCTTCCAAATAGCTATAATTTCTAAAGGATTTTTTAAGAAATAATTAGGGTAATAAAAAAAGCAAAAACCGAGTCTTGCTCCAACTATTAAACCCAAAAATCCAACAAAAAGAACATTTTCTAAAAGAGGAGTAAGATGCACACATTTTTTTTCCTTTAATTGGTATTTACACAAAATGAGAACGCAAAAGAAACTTATAACATACATTAATCCATACCAACGAATAGCTAAAGGACCTATTCGGAAAATAACAGGGTCAATTTGAGGATAAGTAAGCATTACAAAGGTCCTTTAAAAAACAATCTTCACACTTAGGCTTTTTACCAAAACACACTCTTCTTCCATGGGCCTGAACAAGATATGGAAATATAAACCAATCCTCTTTTGCAATTAAATTCATAAGTTCTTTTTCTATTTTTTCTGGCTGATCAGAAGTTACAAGTCCTAGTCTTTTACATACCTTTCTAACATGAGTGTCAACTGGAATTCCTTCAACGATTCCATAAGCATTAGCAAGTACTATGTTAGCAGTCTTTCTTGCAACTCCAGGAAGTTCTAAAAGAGCTTCCATATTTTTAGGAACTTCTCCTTGATACTTTTGTACCAGTATTTCACAGGCAGCCTTTATGTATTTTGCCTTTTGTTTATAAAATCCGGTACTCTTAATATCCTCTGCTAGTTCCTCTAGATCAGCCTTAGCAAAATCTTCGGCAGTTTTATACTTTTGAAAAAGGACTTGAGTAACTAAATTTACCCTTTCGTCACTACATTGCGCAGAAAGAATAGTAGAAATTAAAAGTTGAAGTGGATTCTCAAACTTTAAAGCAATCTTAGCTTCTGGATAGGCTTCTTTTAAACGTTTAACTACCTCTTGGACTTTCTTTTTTAGTTCCATAAATTTTCTATACTTCTAAACTCACACTTATTCTTCTTTTAAGTTCTTCCTTTAAGTTTTGTTTAAAATTCTCCTCATTAGTTAAAGGAACTTTATTAAAAATCTCTAACTTTTCAGGATAGGCTTTTTCTACTAGTTCCTTAGCTCTATTTACTAAACGGGAACATAAAGATTCTTGAAAATTTTCTACCCAATCAAAAAACTTAAGAATTCTAAAAAACATGTTTTCGTCGTCTTTAGACAAAGACTTACCAGTTTCTATTTTATCTTCAAGCTCGTAATTAAGATTTTTAATGTTATTTAAAAGAGGAATTTGGATTTGTTTCCTTAGTTGCTCTTCTAACAGTAGAAATTCTCTTGCTAGGGTTTCATAAGCTTGCTCAGAAAAGTCCCGTGATAAAACCATTTCTTTAAACCAAGAGGCAAATTCTTTTCTTAAAAGGTCAACCAAATACATAAAGTCAAACATACTTCTGTGACTAATAATTTCTTCTTTATCTATAGAAAGAAATTCAGATAACTCTTCTAAAGGAAAATGTTTTTTCTGATAAAGATGCAATAAAGCTAAAAGAAAAAATTTAGGTTTAAAAGAAACTTGTTTATTTTCTATGTAAAATATTTTTTTGGTCTGATATACCTTAAGAACTGAAAAAATCCACTCTATAGTGTAGTATCTCATTTAAGTGGCTAAGATAATTTTTTTAAGGACTTCCTTTATTTCAGAAATAGATCTTTTCTCCTTAAAACTTCCTTGGGCAAGTTCTGACTTTCCGCCTCCTTTTAAACCTAAGGTTTCCATAGACTTGAAGATAGCACTAGCTAAATATTTTTTACTTAAATCCTTGGTAACCATACAAACTGCTAAAAGGTCCTTTTCTCTTTCACCTAAAAGAAAGAAAATTCCTGAACCAAGTTTATTTTTAAAATAATCTCCTAGTTCTCTTAATTCTTCAAGCTTTTCAGTTTTAAAAGATGTAAGTAAAACTTTTACTCCGTTAATTTCTTCAACCTCTTTTAACTTGTTGTCAAGTTCCTCTTTCAAACTTCTACTTTTGAGTTTTTTAATTTCTTGTTTTAAGAGTTCAATTTCTTTTAAAAGAGAGTTCACTTTTTTTTCTAATTCTTGAGGTGAAGTTTTTAAAATTTGAGCCAAATTAAATAATTTTTCTTCTAATTCTATTACTTTCTCATAAGCCTTCATACCAGCTATAGCTTCTATTCTTCTAATCCCACTTGCTACACTACTTTCACTTAAAATTTTAAATAAACCTATTTCACCAGTTGTTCTCACATGAGTTCCTCCACATAGTTCAGTAGAAAAATCACCTATTTTAATAACTCTTACTATTTCCTTATATTTTTCTTCAAAAATAGCTAAAGCTCCCATTTTTTCAGCTTCTTCTTTTTTCATCCAAAAAATTTCTAAAGGATGATTTTCTAAAATCCACCTGTTAATTTGTTCCTCTATCTTTCTTAACTCTTCAAAGGTTAAACTTTGGAAGTGAGTAAAATCAAATCGAAGCCTACTTTCTTCTACTAAAGAACCTGCTTGACGCACATGTGAGCCTAAAATTTTTCTTAAAGCTGCATGAAGAAGATGAGTAGCGGTATGATGTCTTGCAATATGAAATCTTCTTTCACTATCTACTTTTAAAAAAACTTCCTCTTTTTCCCGTAAAATTCCCTCTACCATTTCAATTTCATGATAAATTAGGTCTCCTAATTTTGCTACAAATTTAACCAAAGCCTTTCCATTCTTTCCCTCTATCCATCCAGTATCATAAACTTGTCCTCCTCCTTCAGGATAAAAGGGTGTAAGTTCAGTAACTAAGTAAAATTTTTCCTTTTCTTGAACAAGTTTAACAACTTTACTTTTAGCCTCTAAAATTTCATATCCTATAAAAGTAGTCTCTAAACCTTCTTCTATTAAACTTTTAATTGCTTCTGGAACTTTTTCTAAAGCTCCTTTCCAAGTTTTTCTACTTTCTTCCCTAGCCTTAGTTCTTAAAGCTTCAAAACCATCTAAATCTAAAGAAAAACCTAAAGGTTGTACATAATCTCTTACTAAATCATATGGGAATCCATAAGTGTCGTAAAGTCTAAAAAGAACTTCCCCTGGAACAATTTTTAAGTTCTGTTCTTTTAGTCTTTCTATTTCTTTTTCTAAGAGTTCCATTCCGAAACTTAAATTTTCTAGAAATTTCTCTTCTTCAAGTTTCATAAGGGTTTCAGCAAACTCTTTATTCTCCTTTACTTCAGGATAAATATCTTGATATTCATTTACTACAGATTCAATCAATTTATAAAGAAAAGGTTCTTTAAGCCCTAAAGTTCTTCCAAATCTTTCAGCTCTTCTTATAATCCTTCTCAAAACATAACCCCTTCCTTCGTTAGAAGGAACAATCCCTTCAGCTAAAAGAAAAGTTGAGGCTCTTATGTGGTCTGCAATAACTCTAAAAGCTATTTCAGTTTCTTTACTTTCCTTAAATTTGTGTCCACTTAATTCTTCAATTTTATTTAAAATGCCTTTAAAAAGGTCTATTTCATAGTTAGAAAAAACTTTTTGAACTACGGCACAAACTCTTTCAAGCCCCATTCCGGTGTCTATACAGGGTTTAGGTAAAGGTTTTAGTTCCCCACTTTCAGTTTTTTCATACTGCATAAAAACCAGGTTCCAAATTTCTAAAAATCTGTCACAGTCACATCCTGGACCACAATAAGAGCTTCTACATCCAAATTCTTCTCCTTGGTCAAAAACAATTTCTGAACAAGGTCCACAAGGCCCAACCTCTCCCATAGCCCAAAAATTATCCTTTTCTCCTAATCTAGCTATCCTTTCCTCTGAAAGATTAGCAATTTTTTTCCACAATTTAGCTGCCTCTTCGTCCTCTTTAAAAACCGTTACGTAAATTTTATCCCTTGGAAGTTCAAGAATTTTAGTAATAAACTCCCAAGCAAAAAGTATAGCTTCCTCTTTAAAATAATCTCCAAAAGAAAAATTACCTAACATTTCAAAAAAAGTATGATGCCTTGGAGTATAGCCTACATTTTCAAGGTCATTGTGTTTACCACCTGCACGCATACACTTTTGACAGCTAACTGCCCGGGTATAAGGTCTAAATTCCTCTCCTAAAAAAACCTTCTTAAATTGAACCATCCCAGCATTAGTAAAAAGTAAAGTAGGGTCATCATAAGGAATAAGAGAAGAACTAGAAACAACTTCATGACCTAGGTCCTTAAAATATTTAAGAAATACCTCTCTTATCTCTCGAGCTTTCATAATTTTTATACCTTAACAAGGTTTAAAATTATTTTTGATTTAAAATTTATTTTAAGAAATTTTAAAATTTTAGCAAGAGATTGTATGTCTCCATATGATTTCGGACCGGGGGTTATTTTTACTGGTCTTCACACCCTTTAGGGTGTGTTCCTATCGCAGGCTATAGCCTGTAGGAACTAATCATTTTTAAAAATTCGTCTGATAAAAGCTAAATCATAATCTGGTAGCCGCACCCTTCAAGGGGGCAAAAAAAGAAATTCTTGAATTTATCTTTCTCCAAAAAATACAAAAAAATAAAAAAATGCATAAGTTCCATTGCTTTTTAGAAAATAAAAATGTGGTAAAGTGGAAGTTTAAGATTATAAAAAACTTTCATCCAATCCAAAGAAAGACTTAACTTTAGTTAAAAATTTGAAACCCTCAAGGATACTTTAAAATTCTCAATTATAGAAAGTCTTATCCAAGAGTTTTCAAAGGTAGAGAAGATTTAACAGAAGTCTTAAAGAAGGGTTTATAGACTATAGGGAAGATGAGCTAAAAGAGGACATAAAGGGATTTAACCGAGGACTTACGGAGTATTTGATCTGGTATAATACAGAAAAGATCCATTTAGTTATAAGAGGGACAAACTCTTCTTAGATATTTTTGTAGAACTTATACAATATATTTGAAAATTTAAAATAGAAGATTATAATTTAAAAAATGTTTAATTAAAGAATTTTTTACTAGATCCTTTGGGAGGAAAATATCTCTTGACTAAGTTTCTCTTAATTCGGCCTAAAATTGGTTTTGGAATTGGCGGAGCTGAGTATCATGCTGCTCAAGTGGCAGTAAAACTCTTAGAATGGGGACATAAAGTTAGTCTTTTAGCTCACACCATCTCCTTTCCGGAGGATATTTTAAAAAATCTAGAAACTTACCATGTTAAATTCAAGGGCTTTGGCTCAGTGCTTAAACAGCTTCTCTTTGTTAAACAGGCTAAGAACATTCTTACCTCTCTCAAGGAGCCATATAAGATAATCTCTTTTTTCGTCTTCCCTTTAAAACAGACCTTTTTATCCTTTGCGATCCTCTTATAGCTTTTCTATTGGAACAAAAAAGGCCTCTTCTTGCCTCTATTAGACCAAGATATCAAACCCTTCTCTACTTAGAGAGAGAAGCCCTAAAACAAACACGAAAAATAATTTCTATTTTTCCCCTTGGGAAAGAACTTATAAAAAGACATTACCCTCATGTTTATGGCAAGACCTTCTTATGCTACATGGGAATTGAGAGGGAGAGATTTTCACCTGACCTTAAGGCCCAAAAAGAAAAACTAAGAGAGGCCTTATCTCTTTCAAAAAGGAAGTATCTTTTGCTCTTTGTAGGGTATGATATCGAGAGAAAAGGGCTTGACCTGCTTCTAAAAATCTTACCCGACCTACCCTCACACATCAAGCTTCTTGTGGCAGGAAAGGAAGGGGCTTCCACTGAGAGGGTAAAGTTTCTGGGAAAAGTAAAGGAGATGGAAAAACTATACGCTCTGGCAGATCTTTTTGTGCTTCCTACCCTTTATGACCCTGGGGCTCTGGCAACATTAGAAGCCCTTGCCTCAGGCACCCCTGTGATTACTACTCCCTTTGATGGGAGCTCTGAATTTGTCATAGAAGGATTAAATGGCTTTGTCGTGGAAAGAGAGGAAAAAGCTCTCAAAGAGGCTATACTCAGAGCCCTTGACACACCTTTTGATCCCTATATAATTGCCTCAACAGTTGCCCACCTCACCTGGGATAACTATGTAGATTGCCTTATAAGCCATTTAGAAGAGTAGGGCTCATCTGTTAGAGGTAAGAAAAAGAGGATCATCCTTTAATTTTGGAGATTATGGAAGTTGCCAAAATGGAAAAGGAAACAAATATATTACAGCTAAAGGCAGAAATATTTCCTCTATGCTTAAGAGATATACTTCCACCAAAGGTGGATTTGAATCTCTTTTGTAGCCATGGCTTTGATCTCCACTCCCTCAAGGGGGAAAAATTTTCTTTTAAAGTTTTTAAGCGCTGTGCCTCACACCTTGCCCTCTTCCTTATACCCTTTTCTGAGGAAAAACCAAATTATTTTCTAAAACTTTATAACACGAGGCTCTTTAAGCGTAATCGGGTAAAGGCCTTTTGGGAGAATATGGAGAAACTTAAATCTTTAGAAATTCTCTTCATCTCTCCCCTTGCCCTATGGTGGACTTCTCCTTGGAAGGCCTTTTTAAACCGCGCCCCTTTTTACGGGGCTATACTCTTTCCCTATATGGAGAGAGGTTTTCTTGCTAAAGGGGATATCCTACTCCCTGAGACCCAAATAAACTATCCTTTAGTGCAAAAAATCGTAGAGTTCCTATTCAGCCTTCATAACAAGGGGATCCTTTTAAAAGATAGTAAGATCTATAATTATTACCTCTCCCCATCTGGAGAGCTCAAACTTTTTGACTTAGACGGAATTAGGTTCTACTGTAGACCCTTAAAGCCTAAGGAGCGAGTGAGAGATTTAATACCCTTAGCAAGAAGCCTTACCCGTCTGGGAATAAAGGAGGCAAAGACCTTGGTTTTGGATCTCTATGGCGCCCTTTATCCCCCTCTCTTGAAAGAAAATTTTTAACTACTCCTCATAACCTCAACTATGCAAAAATAAAACTTTACTTCTCAAATTCGGCACACTTTGATAACCAACTACATACGAATTAGATAGTATTTTTTATTACGAACAAAAATAGGAGTATTTTGATATCTTTTTAGTAATTCCTCAGTCACATCTTTATCTTGAATTAGGATATATGCACTTTCGGGCAGGTTGTCACATATCCTTAAATACCTAACATCTTGCACAAATCTATACTTATATTTTAAATAATATACTAAATGATGAGGTATAGTTTTACACAAATAAAAGGGTTTATCCTTACCTATTAAACCAGCAATTTCAAAGGTAGCTTTACGAAAATAATTCATATTTTTTTGATGATATGGATAATAGGAGATTACAAAGTAGTGCTTCACAAAAAAGATAAAGACAATCAAAAGAATGTAAAGATTTCTATAGTAATAGTTTTTTTGTAAAAAGAAAAAAATATTAAGAGCTATAAAGATAATAGAAAGATAATAAAAAATATAATGGATAGTAATATTTATGTATTGAAGATAAAAGAAGATAAAGAAGACAAAAAGAATATTTAAAAGACAGAATATTTTCAATAAATAAGTAAAAGTTTTAGATAGGGTTTTTGAGTTAACCAAATAAAAGAAAAATACTATGGCAATTAGGTAGACAAGGCCACCTATAGAAGGCAACATATATCTCAACCTTGCACCAGGAAAAAGAAAATGAAGGAGATAGGAAAAGGCAAAGAGAAAGAGGGAAAAATAGAAAAGCTTAAGCAAAAAGGGATGTGCCTTAAGAAATTCCTTAAAGGCTTTATTTCTGAGAGTGAAAAGGAAAAAGATCCAAGGGGAAAAGCTGATGACTGCAGAGAGAGTATAGGCCTCTAAGTGCTGCCAAAAGGTCATCTCCTGGGCCTTGGCTGCAGAAAAATATTCCATAATCCAGGCCTTGATAAAGGGCATAAGGCCCACTTTAAAAGACACGGGAATGGCCCATAAGAGAAAAACTCCAATCGTAGTGCATAGCCCCACTAAGGCAGGCAGGGAAAAAAGCTCCTTTATCCGTCTTTGCCAAATCAGGTAAGGAATTAGGCCTATATAAAAAAATAAAAGGGCCTGGAAGGTTTTAGTTAGGACTGCCAAGCCAAGGAAAAGACCACTCAGGATGTAAGCTCTAATCCTTAGGGCCTTAACCTCGGCTAAATAAAACCAGCCAAAAAGGGCTATAGTCAAGAGCGAGGCATAGAGGGCATCAATTTCTGCCCTTA
>JAUQQL010000055.1 GCA_030578315.1 Thermodesulfobacteriota bacterium
CATCTGTCTTCACCCCTCTTATCTCAAAAGGGGGCTTCCGCACATAATTTCTCCAAAAAATATGGGCTGCCCTACTGGATAAATGGGTATAGCCATTTTTTCCTTCTAAAAAACACCGGAACTTATACATTTTTTTTAAATTCATTAATGTCTAAAAAATTAAACTTTCTTTTAAGCCAAACCTTAAACATTGGGCCTATTCTTCTACTAGCCTTTTTAGGTGCCTCTAATTTTTCTCTTAATTCGTTAAAATTCATTTCAAACAATTTATCACAAATTTTTTTAATGGTTTTTGGATTTTTATCAATTGCTTCTTCATAATGCGTTAAAAAACTCACATATGGATTTTCAATTGGAAATTTAAATCCCTGCTTTTTCAAATGGATTAATTCTTTAACTAAACCTTTGCAATTTTTTTCTTGAAAGAGTTGTTTCAAGAGCTGCAATTGTTCTTTGTTAAGAATTTTTTCTCTACTTATTTCTTCTGGAGGATATATTTCCAATAATTTATCTAAATAAAACTCACTCTTTGCTAACTTTATACTTTTTTGTACCCATTTGTTCATGATTATTACTATTCAAAAAAGTGTGGCCTGGTTTCTGACTTTTTCTTTTAAGTCTAATAAAATATTTTTTATTCCTTCAATATTTTTTTGTTCTATTAAAATTCTTAATATTTCCTTAGTTTTAGAAGACATTAAATGGACAGGGAAGGTTTCTAATAATTTTTTGGTTTGGGATAATCCTAAATATTTACGAACATAATCAGAATCAGAATATTTAAAAGTAGTCATGAACTCACTATCTGTAATATCCCTAAAATATTCAAGAGCTAAGTTAAAATAATTTTTTAATAAAGATAAATCATCAAAAGAAAGTTCTGGCGCAACAAAAATCTGAATAGGATGAGTTCTATATTTTTCTTTTGTTACCACTATCCCATCCACTCCAAATGTTTCTTTAACATTATAAATTCCGGCTCTACCTTCCCAGCTTCCGGTATCTAGAGTTCTTACAAATAAAGGATTCTGTTGTAATTTTTTATAAAGTCTTTCATTAACCGAGTAAGTATTAACTTTATAATAGCCATTAGAAAAAGTATTTACATCCAATAGTTTAACTTGGTATGGACCTTTATTTTTTTTAACTTCTTCTAATGTTAAATAAAATTTAATTTTTAATGGTGAAGAAGATTTGAAAGAAGAGACAAATTCATCAAATTCGCTCCCGGCTCTGTAAAAATTCTTAGGTGATAACCTATATTCTTTCTCTATAGTTTTGTTGTTTATTTTTAAAGCTTTAAAAATAATCGGTTCCTGGGATGGTTTTTGTTTTCTTTCAAAAAAACATATACAAACATTAGTTCCTGTAAACTCAAAGATTTTTCTCTCAAAAATAATTGCTTTTTTGATATCATAAAAAGGAAAAAAATCTCTTCTAATTTTATTAGATACCGAAAAACCAAATAAAAAATTAGTAGGGATGATATAAATCATTTTTTCTATGTCGTGTCTTAAATCATTAATAAGGGCAATTTGGTATAAGTCTTGATAGCCTTCATTAGGTCCTGAAAAATATTTCAAATTTCTGTCAGAATGTTTAACAATATACCCTAAATAAAGATAAGGAGGATTGGTGATATGATAAGGTGGATATTTCAAATGTGTAAAGTCTGGATAGTTTTGTAAAGTATCCCTTATTTGAATATTTTCTTTTGCTATCTTAAAAGGAATTCCATAACTTTGTGCTTTTGCGATAGCCTTCTCAACCATTTCCTTTTGTATATCAAAAAGGAAGATATGTTCTTTAAAGAATTCTATTCTTTTATCTTTGGGAATTATTTCTAATATAGGTAAAACTAGATTACCTTCGCCAGCAAATAAATCTATCCAACTATAGTTATGAAGAATATTTTTAATCTCCGGAAGAATAAATTTCCTAAAAATATCTATTGATGTAAAATGCACTCCAAATTCTCTTCGTTTTTTTTCTTCGGAAATATAAATTTCTGTCCCTAAATCTTTAACATATTCATCTTTTATCTCTTGTGTAATCAGAATTTTTTCTTTGGTTGGTTTATATTTAATTTTGTGTTTCATAGTAAATTTCTACCTCATAAGGTATTTTTAAATATTTTTTAAAACTTCTTTGTAATCTATTGTTGACTAAAGGATCATTATATATATTTTTTGAAAAATTAGCAAGAGGAGAAAAAAGGTAGGGGGGCATAAGTTCCGGTGTTTTTTAGAAGGAAAAAAATGGCTATACCCATTTATCCAGTAGGGCAACCTATTTTTTAGAGAAGTTTTGTGCGGAAGCCCTTTTTTGAGATAAGAGGGGTGAAGACAGATGGGCGCATACAAATAATTGACAAAACTCATAAGAATGAGTATTTTTAAAATAATAAATTCTTTTAGAGAAAGGGGGAGGAGACAATTTTATGAGTGAAGAAATAAAGAGTGCGTGGGAAATTGCTTTAGAAAAAGCGGAAAAAATAGGAAAAGCCTCTAAGGAAGAGCTTGAGTGGGAAAAACAAAAAGAGAAGGCTCTTGTTTTAGTAGGAAAGTTTGTAAGAGGTGAAAGTCAAAATTTTAAAGAAGAAGTAGAAGTCTTTCTTAGGGAATTACCAGAAGTTAATAGGAAGAAGCTTCTTAAAGTTATAATAGAAGCCCTTTTAAAAAATTTAGTTTTGCCTCGTGAAGAATATCATCTTAAGGAAATAAAAGATATTCTAAGGGTATTAAGAGATTTCTTAAAGAATATCCCCCAAATAGACAAACTTTTTCAGGAAACTGAGAAAATGTTAGCAGACTACTATCATCAAAGAGAGACTATTTATCAGGAAATGATAAGAAGATTTTCAGAGGGTCTTTCTGCTTTAGAGAAGGCTGTTTCTGAACAAGTAGGTGCACAGGTGAAACTTTCTCCAGAGTCTCATCCTCAGTTTCAAGAAGAGTGGAATAAAATAAAAGACCATTTAGATAAAGAATATTTGAGACAACTTGAATATATAAAATCTTTGATTCTCAAAATTGTCTCTTAACAATGTCTTTTAATGTATTTCTTTATCCTCAAACTATTTTTTTTCCTCTTAGGCTACTGAGAGCAAAAGATTACATTAAAAAATGTTATATTTTAGAATTATTAGAAACTAAATCTCGTATGGAACAATTTTTCCCTGAGCTTATTTCTCAAATAAGATATATTTCTTTACTTGAAATCTTAAACTTAGAAAGGGGTCAATTAGAAAAATATAAGAAAGAACTCTATAATTTTGCTTTTGAACTAAGAGATATTGAAAATTTAAAATTATTTCAACTTCATCAACAACTTTTTGAAGAAACTTTTAATTTAAATTTAGTAAAGGGTATTCCAGAAAATCCTATTTTAGCTTCAATTTTAAGGCTAATTATAGCTGAAGATATGGATACAAATCTTTTAGAGGTTTCTCTTGCCTTAAAAAAATTTTCTATAGATTGGGACAAGTTTATAAAGGAGAAGATTTTATATTTGGAGAATTTGCAAGAACAAATTGATGAGATTAAAGAGTTAGAAAGAGAGGAACTCTGGGATATAGAGAAAAGAATGAGAACTTTAAAAAAAATATTTCCCCTGTTAAGCTGGAGGGAAGATTTAGATATTGACACCTTGCTTATAAGTGAAGAGAGAGTTTTGGAAGAATTATTAGAAGAGAGACTCCTTATAGAGAAGGTATGCCTTTCTGAAGATATTAGTCTTTTAACCTTCAAAGAACCTTTAAATGAAAAAATAGGTATGCCATTAAAAGAGGATTTTCCAATTTTTAATCAACTCCTTATAGTTTTGCCCTTTGTAGAGTCTTTTATCTAATTATGATTGAAATATATCTTTTGGTTTTATTTTTCTGTCTCTTTTTATCTATGTTCTTTTCTGCAAGTGAAGCAAGTATTTTTTCTTTATCACGATTAGATATAGCAGCACTTAAAAGCATAGGCCTAAAACAAAAACATAATGAAATGCTTAGAAATCCGGAACAATTACTTTTTGCTTTGCTTGCAGGCAATGAATTAGCAGATTATTTTGCCAGTTTTTCCTTTGCCACAGCCTTTACTCTAATTATTGAAGAAAATTTTCGCCCCTATGTCTTTGTGGTTTTTTCTTTAGTAAGTTTTTGGATAGGAGATTTTTTTCCCAAGGTCTTAGGTTTTCGCTTACGTTCCCATTTGGTGATAAAAATTTTTCCAATTACCTACTTTTTCTATAAACTTTTTTATCCCATCCGAATGTTTCTCTTTCAGATCTATCTTAAGGTTCAAAAAGTATTACCTGAGATAGGGACAGATAAAGAGATAGGAACTTTTACACCCGTAGAACAAATAATTCTTCATGCCCTAGAACTGGCTTACCAAGAAAAAAAGATTAGTCTTACAGAAAAGAAATTTATCTATGGGCTCTTTCTGTCAGAAAAAATTCCTGTTTCAGCTATTATGACGCCTCGTTCTGAAATTGTATCCTATAAAGATCAACCCCTAACTTTGGAGTTAATTGAAAAATTAAGATTACTCCCCTATAATAAAATCCCTGTTTATAAAGAAAATTTGGATGAGGTAATTGGAATTTTGTATCTCAAAGACATTATAAAAGCCTTTTCTCAAGAAAATATTCTAAAGGAGAAAAAACTCTCTGACTTTACCAGGCCTGTTTATTTTATTCCTGAAAATTTTAAAGTACGAGATTTACTTTTTGAATTTCAAAGGAGGCATCAAAAAATTAGTCTTGTTGTAGATGAATACGGAGTTCTTAAGGGATTAGTTACCTTAGAGGACATTTTAGAAGAACTTTTTGGTGAATTTACGCAAGAAAATGAAGAGATAATTTTACCCATTAAAGAAGTAAAGGAAGGACATTTTCTTCTCTCTGGAAAGATTCTCTTAGAAGAGTTCCAGGAACAATTAAATCTCATTTTGGAGGAAGAAATTATAGAAAATGCAAAAACTCTAAATGGATTTCTCCTTATACTTTTCAAAGAAATTCCCAAGGAAGGAGATAGAATACTTTATCAGGATTGGGAATTTGTTATAAAAAAAGTTAAAAAAAGAAGAATTATTTTAGTTGAGGCTATAAAAAAGGGAAATGATTGAAGCCTTCTTTTCTTTTTCTTTTTTTCTCTTTTTTGAAGCTTTTTTTGCTATAAGTGAGATTGCCTATCTCTCTGCAGAAAAGCCCTTAATTGAAAAAATAGCTAAAAGAAGTAATTTAGCCAAAATATGTCTTAAATTTTGGGAAGATCCAGAAAAATTATTTACAACTACAACCCTTGGTTTAACTTTAAGCATAGCTGGAAATGGTTTTTTTACCACCTATTTTCTTTTCAGGGAATTAAAGGGTATAACTGCTTTTATGGCTTCTTTTATACTTCCCTTTTTAATGCTATCCCTTGGCCATATTCTACCAAAGAGCCTTGGAAAAAAATTTTCCTATCCTCTAGTGCTCTATTTAGCACCCCTCCTTTACCTAATATCCTATATTTTTTATCCTATCTATTTTATAAATCAAAAATTAAGCAGGTTTTTGTTAAGAGGGGAAGAAAAATCCCATCCTTATTTTTTGACTAAATTCAGAGAGGTCTTTTCACATTTGATTAGCTATGAAGAGGAAATTGATTCAAAAGAAAGAGAGCTTATGCATAAAATTTTAGAATTTGGGAAAAAAAAGGTCTCCCAAATTATGGTGCCCTTACCCAAAATTAAAGCCCTTCCTTTGAAGGCTACTATTGAAGAGGCTTTAGAATTTAGTCGTAAATATAACTTTTCCTATATTCCCCTATATGAGGAGAATTTAACCAATATCCAATATGTAGTAAAAGTTCAAGATCTTTTAGGAAAAACCCTTTTAGAAAGCAAAGCCTCACTTTTCCCATTTGCCAGAATACCCCTCTTTATACCTGAGATAATTCCAGCTCATGAAGCTTTAAAAACACTTCAAGAAAAGTCGCAGGAAATTGCTATAGTAGTAGATGAATACGGTTTAGCTACAGGACTTATTACAATTGAAGACCTAATTGAAGAGGTTTTAGGAGAATTTTGGGACGCCTTAGACTATTATGAACCAGAATTTAAAAGAATAGA
>JAUQQL010000056.1 GCA_030578315.1 Thermodesulfobacteriota bacterium
CTTCTCTAGGAGAGAACAATTTAAAGGTAGTTGGAAATCTTCCTTATAACGTAGCTAGCCTTATTATAGAAAACACAGTGTATTATAAAGACTTTATTTCTTATGCTTTTTACATGGTTCAAAAGGAAGTAGCTGAAAGACTTAAAAGCACGCGATCTTGGCTTGCTATTTTTGTTCAGACATTCTACAAACTAACTTATCTCATGAGTGTTCCTGCAAGGTTTTTCTTTCCTCCTCCCAAAGTTCAGTCTGCCTTTATAAAACTTGAAAGAAAAGAACATCCATCTGCTATAGAAAACCTTAAACACTATAAAGCCTTTTTACTTAAAATTTTTCAGCAAAAAAGAAAAATGCTTAAACAAAAAATACCAGAAAAGCTTTTGATAGAGGCTCAAATCTTACCTACTAAAAGAGTAGAACAGCTTATTCTGGAAGACTTTTTAAATCTTTATGAAATCTTTAAGATTTCTAATTAAAAAACTAACTAAAATAAATCAAAATGTTTCGTTAGTTAAAGTTCTATTAGATAAATTTGTAGATAAATTTGAATTAAGTGCGGTTTGTTGATTTCTAATTTGTTTTATAACTCTTATATGTTCTTGATAAGTTGTAGAAAAGTGATGACTCCCGTCTCCTTTAGCAACGAAATAAAGATAGGGTACCTTAGCTGGGAATAAAACAGCTTTAATACTTTCTTTACCTGGATTACCAATAGGAGTAGGAGGTAATCCTTCGTTTAGGTAAGTATTATATGGACTTTTAACTGAGTAATAATCCTTGTAAGTTAATTTTCTAAACTTTTTTAAAGCATAATTTATACTAGGATCTGCTTGAAGAGGCATTCCTTTTTTTAATCTGTTTAAGTAAACAGCTGCTATAATTGGTTTTTCCCAATTATAAAAGGCCTCCTTTTCTACTATAGACGCCAGTGTCACTACCTTTTCTAAAGTCATATTCTTACTTTTAGCTACAGGTTCAAATTCTTTCCAGTTTTTCCAAAAATTATCCACCATAGTTTTGATCACTACAATAGGATGAGTATTTTTAGCCAAGAAATAAGTGTCTGGAAAAAGATATCCCTCTAAAGAAAAAGTTGCAAATCCAAAACTTTTAGCTACTTCTTTATCCTGAGCTAATTGTAAAAACTCTTTTTTCTCACATATACTTTCTTTTTCTAAAATTTCTCCTATTTGCCAAAGAGTTGAACCTTCAGGAATAGTAACTTTATGTAATAGAACTTTACCCTGGGTAAGAATTTCTAGAATTTCATCTAAAGTATAATAGGTGTAAAAACCGTATTCTCCTGCTTTAATTACTTTGTGTTTTCCAGAAATCCAAGATTTTATAATAAAAGCTATTTTACTTCGAATAACCCCTTTATCTTCAAGCTGACTTGCAATTTTCCAGAGAGAATCTCCTTTTTTTATCTCTACTATTTTAAACTTTTTAGCTTCTTCTAAAGACACTGGCTGAAAAGCTTCTAAGTAAAAACCGACACTAAGTAAGAGAAAAATAATTACCACAAGCACAATTTTTTTTAAATTTTTCTCTCTTGAGAAGTTCATTTTTAGTGCTATTCTAATTCAAAAAAGAGGTAAAATCTTTATGATAACCGAAGAAAAATTAAAAATTTTAGAAAAAGAAGCCATAGAACATCCTCAATCAGTTATAGCTCAACATAAATTAGCTATAGCTTACCTTGTTTTAGGTAAATTTCAAGAGGCTAAAATTGCCTTTAAAAAAGTTCTTCAATTAGATCCCTATCATTTTGAAGCACTCATTAATTTAGGAATCATTTTAGCTCGAGAGGGAGAATTAGAAGAAGCTAAAAAGGCTTTTTCTTTTGCTTTAAGATTTTATCCCAATTCTTTTGAAGCTTGGAACAATTTAGGACTTATAGAATACCAACTTGGAAATCTAGAAGAGGCAGAAAGGTGTTATCAAAAAGCGTTAGAAATAAAAGAAGATTTTCCCTCGGCTTGGATCAATCTTTCTACCATTTTAATAGAAAAGGGCAATTTTGCAGAGGCAGTGGAAGTTCTTAAAAAAGCTCAAACTTTAGCTCCTAATTTATCTACTATTTATAACAATTTGGCAGTAGCTTACTACTATCTAGGAAATAAAGAAGAAGCTCGTCTTAATTTAGAAAAGGCAAAAAAACTACAGTATCCTGTAAATCCAGAGTTTGAGAAATTGGTATATGAAGATTTCTAAAGTCCCAACTTGTCCTTTTTGTGGAAATTTTATTGAAAAACCTACTTATTTACCTGTTGGAGTTTCAGACTTTGAAGCTGGAAAATGTAAATGTGGAAGTGTGTATGTGTGCGATGTAACTGGACATAATCGTGGAGCTGCCTTTATAGAAGCTCTTTTAATTGCTTGCGGAGGAGATTGGGATTTAGCTTGGGAATTAGTCCCAGAAGAAGATTATTATGAAGTGTGGATTGAAAATTATGATTTTTCTACCCACAGAATAATTGCTGAATCTTTTTATGAAGGAAGAAGAATAAGTGGAGTTTTATGTTTTTTAAAGTTGGCTAAAGACATAGAGGAGGTTAAAAAAGAAAGCAGAGAAAAACTATTTACAAAAAAAAAGATTTTACCTGAGGTAAAAAAAGTAAAACTTTCTAAAATGGAAATGGAAAAACTAATAGAAGAACTTAATTATTCCGAACTTATAGCTTACAGTTTAAAAGAGCCTTTAAATCTTAATATTTTACAGCGCTTTCTTTATCATCCGGATCCTATTTTTAGGAAAAAAGTTATCTTAGCTATAGGAAAAGTAGCTGAAAAAATGGTAGAGATTTATCCTGAAAAAGTTTTAGATTTAATAAAAAGACTCATTTATGCTTCGGCTGATTCGGCTTCCTCGGCCTGGGGAGCTTTAGAAGCTGTAGGAGAAATTATAAGTGTAACTAAAGATAGGTTTGGAATTTTTGTAAAAAATTTATTAGCTTTTTTAGATTTAGAAGAATGGCGCCCACTTACACTTTATGCTCTTTTACGAATTGCTCAAAATAATCCTCAAACATTAAAAAAAGAAAGTTATCTTAAATTGTTAAAATATTTAAACCAGAACGAAAGCTCTGAAGTTAAAGCTTTAATTCTTCTTATTTTTTATTATCTTAGAGCTAAAGAGATCATTTCTTATCTTTTTCTTATAAATGAAAATGAAAAAGCTGAAATTTTTAATTACGAAACCTTGAAGTTTGAACCGATTTTTTTAAAAGATTTAGCAATTCAAATAAAAACTTCTTTTTTGGAGTAAAAATAATGACTTCAGAAGTTAATAGTCAACTTAAAAAAGCTTACGAACTCAGCAGAAAAGCTTACGAACATTGGATTAAAGGTAGAATTTTAGATGCTCTTACCTTTTACGAAGAAGCTTTGGAAATTTTTAGAAACTATCAAGAATGGAAAGAAGTAGCTAACATTTTAGAGAAAATGGGGGATATTTATTTTTTTAAGAAAAATTATGACAAAGCTTTAAAAGCATACAAGGCTTGTTTGGATATATGTGAAAATTTTGAAGATGAAATCAGTACTAGCATAATATGTGAAAAAATAGTTTTTGTTTACAAGGAATTAAATTCTCCAAAAAAAGCTTTACCTTATCTTTATCGGATGCTTGAAATAGCTGAAAATTATCGAGATGCTCATAGAGCTGGCAGAGCTTTAGTAGGAATTGGAGATGCTTATAAAAGTCTTAAAAATTATCAAGCTTCTAAGGAAGCCTATGAATTGGCTCTTAAAATTTATAAAAATATGGGAGCATTAGAATTAGCAAAAATTGTGGAAAAAGGCTTAAAACAATTACAAACCGAAATATCTTTACCAGAAAAAAATGTGTAGTATATTTTAATAAAATTTTAATAAAAATTTGGAGGAGTGCCCGAGTGGACGAAGGGGGCGGCCTTGAAAGCCGTTGAGGGAGTTTACCTCCCTCCGGGGGTTCGAATCCCTCCTCCTCCGCTTAATCTGTATAAGTCTCTTAATTTAAAGGTTCTATTTTATGTTCAAATTTTTTAGAAAAAAGAAATACGAAGAGAAATCAGAAATAAGTGAAGAAAAAAGTTTAAAAGGACTTTTTGAAAAATTTAAAGAAGGACTTTCTAAAACCAAGGAAAAACTATCTTCAGCTTTAAGTCAAATCTTTGAAGTAGACAAGTTGATAGATTTATCAACTTTAGAAGAAGTAGAAGAAACTCTTATTTTAGCCGACTTAGGAGTAGAAACTACCACAGCTCTTTTGGAACCTATTAAAAAGAAAGTTCTTCAAGGAGAACCTTTAACTACTAAACAGCTTAAAAATTATTTAAAAGAGGAAATGTTAAAGTTTTTAATAGAGTCAGAAAGTCCCTTTCCTCCTTTAGGTAATCCTTCGGTTCTTTTATTTTTAGGAGTAAACGGTGTGGGGAAAACTACTACCATTGCTAAAATAGGCAAAAAATTGAAAGAAAACGAATATTCTATAGTTTTAGTAGCTGCAGATACCTTTAGAGCTGCTGCTATTGAACAATTAAAAACCTTGGGAGAAAAAATCTCAGCTCCTGTTGTTTCTCTTCAAGAAGGAGCAGACCCAGGTGCAGTAATTTTCCAAGGAATTACTTATGCTCAAAAAAATAATATAGATGTAGTACTTGTTGATACTGCTGGAAGACTCCATACTAAGTACAATCTTATGGAAGAATTGAAAAAAATGGTTAAAGTTATTCATAAACTGGTACCTCCTTCTTCTCAAGAAAACATTTTAGTATTAGATGCTACGACTGGTCAAAATGCTATAAGTCAAGCCAAACATTTTTGCGAAACTATTCCAGTTCACAGTTTAATTATTACTAAAATGGATGGAACAGCTAAAGGAGGAATTGCGCTTGCGGTATCTCATAAATTTAAAATTCCTATAAGATTTGTAGGACTAGGAGAAAAACCTGAAGACCTAGTTCCTTTTGATAAGAAAGCTTTTGTGTCTGCTATTTTACCTGATTAAAAAGTTTAAAAAGTTTATAATGTTTTATCTTTTTTTCTGAAAAAACTTTTTCAAAAGCAAGCTTGCTTGTTCTTTTAAAAGACCTTCTTTAAGTTTTATCCGATGATTTAATTTTGAATCGCAAGCAAGATTGTAAATACTTCCACATGCTCCTGTTTTTGGGTCCGTAGTTGCAAAAATTAATTCTTCTATTCTTGCAAGAACCATAGCATAAGCACACATTGGACAAGGTTCAAGAGTAACATAAACTTTGCATCCTAAAAGTCGGTAATTACTTATTTTAGAAGCAGCTAAACGTATAGCCAAGATTTCTGCATGTGCAGTAGGATCATTTAATTTAAGAATTTGATTTCTTGCACGAGCTAGAAGTTTATCTTCACTACTTACTACAACTGCTCCTACTGGAATTTCTTCTTCTTCAAAGGCTTTTTGAGCCTCTTCTAAAGCAATTTTCATAAAATAATAATCTTTTTCTGTAAACATGTGTTTTTAACTTAACAGTATTTTGAAAATCATACTTAAAACAAAAAAAATAACAGAAGGAAGAAAAAGTAAAAACTCTAAATAAAAGATTTGTCCTAAAGGTCTTTTAGTTAAAATAAAAAGTATAAAATAAGCAAAAAACCAAGTTAAAAAATTTAAAATAAAAAAAAAGTTTTTTATTGCAAGAAAAAAATTAGAAATAATACCTAAAATAAAAATAAATTTTAAACTTTTTACAATTTTTTTTTCATCAAAAGACCAAAAATTTATCCAAAACTCTTTGGGCAAAAATCCATCAGTTTGTAAATAAACTAATTCTAAATATATTTTTGAAAAAATTAAAATAAAAAAAAGTTGAGAACATAAAAGCAAACTTAAAAAATTAAATTTTATAGGTAAACTAATAAATAAAACCAAAAGAAGCAGTAAGTCTAAAAAAAAGTAAATATAGTGTTTAATAAAAATTTGTTCCAAAATTAAATATAATAAGAAAAAAAAAATCCATTTAGGTTCAACTAAAAAACCAGTCATAAAAATTAAAAAAAGTATAAAAACCAAAAGTAGTTTAATAGATTTAAAATTCTGAGTAAAAAAAGTATATTTAGAAGGATAAAAA
>JAUQQL010000057.1 GCA_030578315.1 Thermodesulfobacteriota bacterium
CTTCTTTTACAACCAGCCCTTAGAGAAGGTATAGGCTATACTTTTTACCTCAAAACTCTTGTATTTTTAACTATTACTTTTTTGTGTATGATAAATTTAAGATTCTTTTGCAAAACCGCATGTCCTTTAGGTTTAATTTACGGATACTTTAATAGAGTTAGTTTGTTTAAATTAGTTTTAGAAGAAAAAGGATGTGTTTTTTGTAAAGTTTGCGAAAAAATTTGTCCTATGAATCTTTCTTTACCTAAACAATTAGACTCTGAAGAGTGTATAAGATGTCTAATGTGTTTAAAAGTTTGTCCTTCTAAAACCATTAAGCTAAAAATTTTTCTTTAATAGGGGTTTACAAATGAGAAAAGACGGTAGGAAATTTGATGAACTAAGGCCAATAAGATTTACTTTAGATTTTTTGAAAAATCCTTTAAGTTCTGTTTTGGTTGAATTTGGAGATACGAAAGTACTTTGCACAGTTAGCTTAGAAGACAAAGTTCCTCCTTTTTTAAGAGGAAGCGGAAGTGGATGGATAACAGCTGAATATGCTTTTATTCCGGGAGCAACTCCTGAAAGAACACCCAGAGAAATTTTAATGCGAAAAGGAAGATCTCTTGAAATTCAGCGTCTTGTTGGAAGGGTATTGAGAGGAATTGTGGACCTTGCTAAGTTAGGGGAAAAAACTTTATGGATAGATTGTGAGGTTTTAAATGCTGATGGAGGTACGAGAACTGCTTCTGTAACTGGAGCTTTTGTGGCTTTAAAACTAGCTATTAAAAAACTTTTAGAAAAAAGTATTATTAATGAAGATCCGATTCAGGAGTTTCTAGCAGGAGTGAGTGTAGGGAAAATTGGACAAGAATACTTTTTAGACTTAAACTTTGAAGAAGATGCTTTAGTAGAGGTTGATGCTAATTTTTTTCTAACAGAAAGTGGTAAAATAATAGAAATTCAGGCTACTGCTGAAAAGTCACCTTTTAGTTGGGAAGACTTGGAAAAAATGAAAGAATTAGCGTACAAAGGAATAATTTTATTAATTCAAAAACAAAAGGAGGTTTTAAATCTTGTTTGAATTAGTGATAGCTACTTCTAATTTAGGTAAAGCTAGAGAAATTAAAGAAGCTTTAAGAAACTTGGAATTGCTTATAAAAACTCTTAAAGATTTCCCTTCACTACCTCCTCCTGAAGAAACGGGCAAGACTTTTTTTGAAAATGCTTTAATTAAAGCTAAGTATTATGCGAGAAAATTAAAAAAAATTTGTTTGGCAGACGATTCGGGGTTAGAGGTAGAAGCTCTAAATGGTGCGCCTGGTATTTACTCTTCAAGATTTGCGGGAGAAGAGGGAAACGATAAAAAAAATATTCAAAAACTTTTAAAACTTTTAGAAAAAGTTCCTTTGGAAAAAAGGAAAGCCCGTTTTGTATGTGTAATGGTGGTAGCAAGTCCTGAAGGAGACTATATCAAAGCCGAAGGAATATGGGAAGGTTTAATAGGTTTTGAACCTAAAGGAAACTTGGGCTTTGGATATGACCCTATTTTTTTGGTTCCAGAATATAACTATCAAAAGACAGCTGCTGAACTTTCTTTAGAAATTAAAAATAAATTAAGTCACCGAGGGAAGGCTTTAGAAAACTTGAAAAAGTTTTTATTTGATTTTTTAAAAAAACATGAGCTTAAAAGAATGGCTGAGTAACTGGAAAAATTACTTTTTAACCAACTTCATTTGTCCTTCTAATTTTCAGAAATTTGGCATTTTAGGTGTTTTTTCTCAAAAAATTCCTTTATTTTTAAAAGTTCCTAAAGTTCTGCAAATTCCTCCTTATTTTAAAATCCCTTTAATTTTTCCCTCTCAAATCCATAGTGATTATGTAATAGAAGTTAACTTTTCTCAATTATTAAAAACTTTGAAATGTGATGCTTTGGTAACAAAGAACTCTTTTTTATTTTTAGGAATTAAAACTGCAGACTGTCTTCCTATTTTAGTTTCTACCAAAAGTAAAGAATTGATAGGAGTAGTTCACGCAGGGTGGAGAGGTTCTGTTAAAGGTATTTTATACACTACTTTAAAAATTTTTTTAAAAGAAGGTTTTAAACCTGAAGAAATTTTAGTGGCTATAGGTCCTCATATTAAGTCTTGTTGTTATGAAGTAAAAGAAGACTTGATAGAAGAACTTAAACTTCGTTTCGATAATTATAAAAATTTCGTTTTTTTAAAAGAAGGAAAAATTTTTTTAAGTTTAGAAAGACTGAATTTATTTCAAGCTTGCGAACTTGGTATTCCTTTACAAAACATTTGGACATCTCCAGACTGTACTTTTTGTTTGAATCATCTTTATTGGTCCCACCGCTTTCATAAAAAGTATAAAAAATATCAAATTTCTTTTATTGGAAAATTATGAAATTTTTATATATTTTTTATACTTTTTTTTATTTTTTGGTTTTATTGTTTTTTCTACCCAAAGAGTATTTCAAAAGACCTAAAAATTTAAGAAAAAAGTGGATTAAAGAAAAGTTTGGATTTTTAGAAAAATCAGAAAGTTTTTCTTCTAGAGAATGTATATGGATACATGCGGTTTCTGTTGGAGAGGTTATCTCCATTAGTGAGTTGGTTAAAGTTTTAACTTCCTATTATAATGTTATACTCAGTACCACAACCGATACAGGACAAAAGGTAGCTTTAGAACAGTTTAAAAATTTAGAAGTTAAAGTGATTTATCTTCCCTTTGACCTCCCATTTTGTATAAAAAAGGTGTTAAAGACTTTTAAACCGCGGGCACTTCTTATTGCAGAAACCGAAATATGGCCTAATTTAATAAAGATAACTTCTTCATTTATCCCAGTGATTCTTATAAATGCAAGACTAAGTGAAAGGTCTTTTAAATATTATAAAAAAATTAAGTTTTTTATAAAACCTATTATAAATTCTTTTACTGCAATCGGGGTTCAAGATGAACTTTACAAGGCTCGTTTTGAAGAAATAGGTGTTAATTCAGAAAAAATTTTTATTACTGGAAATGTGAAGTTTGATTTAGAAGTAAAAGAAATTGTTTTTGATTGGGAATTTTATCTTAAAAAACCTGTTATTGTAGCAGGAAGTACTCATTTTCCTGAAGAAAAATTTATTTTAAAAGCTTTTTTAAAGATTTTTTCTAAAGAAAAAGAAGGAACTCTTTTGGTAGTTCCGCGCCATCCTGAAAGGTTTGAAGAAGTAGAAAGGACCATTAAAAATTTACTTTCAAATTATTCAAATATACTTTTTCTTAAGCTAAGTGACTTAGAAAGAGAAAAAAGTTTTACTTCAAACCAAAATGTAATTAATTTTAATAAAAAAGTAATCTTAGTAGATAAGGTGGGAATTTTAAGATATCTTTATAGAATTTGCGATATAGCTATTATAGGAGGAAGTTTTATTCCTCATGGAGGTCAAAATCCTCTTGAAGCTATATATTGGAAAAAAACAGTTATCACAGGTCCTTATATGGAAAATTTCCCTTTTATAGAAGAATTTGTGAAAAGGGGAGCTATTTGTAAGGTATTTTTAGAAAATTTTACTTATGTTTTGGAAACTTTAATAAAAGAGGAAAACTTAAGAAAAGAAATGGCAGAAAAAGCCTACGAACTGTTTTTACAAAAAAAAGGAGCTAAGGAAAAAACTCTAAAAATGATTTTTCAGATTTTAGGTCTTCGTCTTTGAAAGTGTTTTTAATTTCCACTATTTGGTTTTTAATTTTTAAAAAAACTTTTACTAGTTCTGGGTCAAAGTGAGTTCTTGAAAGATTTTTAATTATTTCTAAGGCTTCACTTATGGATAGAGCTTTTCTATAAGGTCTATCAGTGGTTAAAGCATCAAAGACATCTGCTATAGCTGTAATTCTGGCAAAAAGAGGAATTTTTGTTCCTTTTAAGCCATAAGGATAACCAGAACCATCCCACTTTTCATGATGAAAAAGGGCAATTTTTTCAGCTACTTTAAGATATTTGATTTTAGAACCTTCTAAAATTTTTGCTCCAATTAATGTGTGTTTTTTAATAATTTCTCGTTCAAATTTATTAAGGGTTCCGGGTTTGGTTAAAATTTTTTCTGGAATTCCGAGTTTTCCTATATCATGAAGGGGAGAACTATATTTCAGAAGGTCTATTTGGTCTTTACTTAAACCTAAAGACTCCGCAATTTTAACACAATAAGTACTTATTCTTTGGATGTGAAAACCTGTGTACTTGTCTTTATATTCTGCAGCTTTAGCTAAACGATATATGATTTCTAAAGATAGCTCTTTTATTTCCTCATAGGCTTTTTGAAGTTTTAAATGAGCCTTTAAGAGGTCAGAAGTTTTTTTCTCAACTTCAGCTTCTAAAGTTTCTTGATAAGTTTTTAAAAAATCTCTATATTTTTTTATTTTTGATAAAGACCTTATGCGAGCTTTTAATTCTGGAATTAAGAAAGGTTTATTTAAAAAATCATCAGCTCCTGCTTCTAAACCTTTTATTCTTACTTCTAAGTCATCTACTCCTGTAATAAGAATTACTCCAATATCTACAGTTTCAGAATTATTTTTTATAGCCTTACATAAAGATATACCATCCATTCCCGGCATTAAATAATCAATTAATACTACATCTGGCTCAATTTCTAAAACTTTTTTAAGACCTTCTATTCCATTTTTAGCATAGTAAACATCGTAACCTTCTTGAGATAAAAATTCTACCATTGCATTTCTTACTTCATCTTCATCATCTACAACCAAAACTTTTATATTTTCTAATTTTTCTATTCCAGCCCAGAACATATTTTTTCTAGATTTTTAAGTTGCTCTAAGGTATTAATGTTTATAAAACTTTTACCTTTAGGGTCTATTTTATTCCAGTTTTTTAGAAGAAGAATGGAACCTTTTTGTAAAAAAAACTGAAACATCTTATAAAGACTTTTTTTTTCAGAAATTTTTATAAATTCCTCTAAGTCTTTTTTTAAAACGCAAGGATATATTCCTGGAAAGGGTTCTATATGCTCTTCTTTTTGAAATACTAAAATGTGAGAAGGATACCAAAAGGAAACTTTTTGAAGAAATAAAAGTAAATCAAGGTGAATTAATGGTTGGTCAACTGCTAAAATTAAAAGTTTATCCTCAGGAGAAAAAAAATGCATGGCTGAGATAATTCCAGAAATGGGTCCCTTAAGTTCTACTTTTATATCTTGTATAAATGCAACGCTATTAGAATTTATTTTGTAAAAACTTAAAAGTTCTTTTAAGCTTTTTTTTTGAACTTCAGTTTTAAAAGAAATATATATCACAGGAAAAAGTTTTTTTAAATTTAAATAAACCCACAAAAAAAGAGGTTTTCCCAAAAATTGAACTAATGGTTTATACTGCTTTATTCTAATTCCTTCTCCTCCAGCTAAAATTACTGGTTTTATTTTAAGCATTTAAAATTTCCTCAGTATTTCTATAGTACTTCCTGTAAATGGATTTTTTTTAACCTCCAAAACAAAGGGAAATTTTTCTTTTAATTCTTTTAAATGAGACACTATTCCCACTATTCTTCCGCTATAATTAGTTAGATTAAGTAAAACTTCCATTACTTTTTCTAAGGTTGTTTCATCAAGACTTCCAAATCCTTCATCAATAAGTAAAGTTTCTAAAGGTTTGGCTTGGGAAATTCTAATAAGAATGTCCGAAGTTCCTAAAGCCAAAGCCAGAGTAGCTATAAAAGATTCTCCTCCTGAAAGAGTTTTTACTTCTCTTTTATTTCCAGTGTAGTAGTCAAAAATTTCTAAAACCATATTTTTATTTAATACTTCCTCTTCAACAAATTTATACCTTCCTAAAGAAAAATTTTTTAAGTAACGGTTAGCTTGACTTAGTATAAATTTTACGAAAATAGAAAGTACATAAGAATGAAAAGAAATACCTTTTTTATTTTTTCCTTCAATTAATTGAGTAAGATTTTTTAAAATATAATAATTTTCTTCTAATTCTTTTTTTTCTTTTTCATTTTTTTCACATTTTTCGTTTATCTCTTT
>JAUQQL010000058.1 GCA_030578315.1 Thermodesulfobacteriota bacterium
TTTATTTCTACTTTACCTAATAAAAGAGAGGTTACAATTAAAACTGGATATGGTTCTAGCTTTGATAGAGGAAAAGGTTTAGATGATTTAAGAAAGGTTTATCTTTCTTACGGAGATAAGATAAGAGACTTAAGTTTTTTTGTAAGTTATGGACACGAAGCTTTAAATGGATTTTCTAACAACTTAGTGTTGGTAAGAAATCAGCCTCCTTCTTATATTTTTGGGTGGAAGTATACTACTACTCCTTCCGGGGAACCAAGGTATATAGTTGGAGATACCGGGGATCACGGAGGATGGAACCAAAATTTTACTTTAAGAATTGGCTATAACTTTAATAACAGTACAAATATAAAGGCTTTTTTAATGAAAGTGTGGGGAAGTGCTAAGTACGATGATCCTCATACCTATTTAAGAGATTTTTTAGGTAATCCTATATGGAGTTATTTTATTCCAGGAAGACCTCCAAATGTACTATATGAATCTCAATTTTTAGCAGGAAAAATAGCTAAAGATTTTACAATTTATGGTTTAAATTTAGAAACAAAAGTTAAAAATATTAAAACTAAGATTATTTTAGGAGTTTTTGATCAAGATAAATACCTTTTTACCACACCTTGTGTAGGAAATTTTACAGGTTGTGGAGATAGAGAATTTGCCTCAAAAATTGGAGGCCCTGGTACTACACATAATACACCAGGAAAGAACTATGTTGCGGATATACAATTTTCTGTGCCTGTTCTTTTTAAGGAGATTCCTTACTTAAATAATCATTTATTTACCTTTGGATTTTCATATAAAAGAGGAGAAGCAGAAACAAAGCAATACAAATTAACAAACTGGAAAGATGAGAATTCTAAAACTAATCTTCTTTATGAAACAAAGGGAAAGGATAGAATTTTTGCAATTTTTGTTCAGGATGAGATTCCTGTTACTGAAAAATTCATAATTTATTTAGGGGCAAGACAAGATTGGTGGAAAGTGTTTGACGGATACGAGAACATGGTTGGCAACCCCGGTTATCCTAAAAAGTACCCGTCTAAAAGTGAAGTTTCTTTTAATCCTAAATTTTCTTTTGTTTATAATTTTTCTAAAGAATTAAAACTTCGTGGTTCCTTGGGAACGGCTTTTCGTCCTCCTATGCTTATAGAACTCTATAGAAGTTTTATGACCCCTGCTTCCTTTATATTCGGGAATCCTGATTTAAAACCAGAGAAAAGCGTTTCTTGGGATTTAGGAGTTAACTATAATTTTCAAAAAATAGGGAAAATTGAATTAAATTATTTTGAAAATTATGTAAAAGACTTAATATATAATCGAAGAACCGGAAGATATATAGGAATGAGGGAAATTGTAGAAACAATTAATGCAGGAAAAGCTAAAATAAAGGGTTTTGAGATTTCTTATGAAAAAAATTGGGGCAAATATTTAAGAACCTTTATTAATTTGACCTGGACCGATGCTAAGATTAAGGACAACCCTGCTAATCCAAAGTCTGAAGGTAAAAGAGTAACAGGTATTCCTGAGACGATGTTAAATCTGGGGATAGAATATGAAAGAAATAAATTTTCTGCATCTTTGTTTGGAAGATATAGAAGCAAGGTGTATGGACATGACGAAAATCTTGATAAAAAAGATGGAGTTTTTGGTTCTTATGATTCCTACTTTATTGTGGATTCAAAAGTTTCTTACGCGTTTTATAAAAATTGCTTGTTAGAGTTAAGTATAGATAATCTATTTGATAAGAAGTATTATTACTATTATTTGCAACCCAGGAGATCCTTTTTCTTAGGATTTAGTTATAAATTTTAGACAAGTATAAATTTATGAAATTACTTTTTATTGGATATAGTTGGGGGAAAGAGTTAATAAATGTAGCTGAAAAATTTGAAAAATTAAATCTAAGTTTAATATATCCTCATGAGATAGATGAAGAAATAATTTCTCAAGAAGAGTTAGTAAAAGAAATAGAGACTGCAGAAGGAGTAGTGGTTGATTTAAGAGGAGGAGGAAGGGCTGAGGAAGTAGTATATGAAAGTTTAAGAAAATTTTATGAGAATAAAAAAATTATAGTTGTATTTTTAGGTTCTCCTCGTCTTTTTAGTTTAACAAAATTTGATAAGTTTTCACTTCTTAAAATTTTTGAAAAAAAAATGGATTTTTCCAAAGGTATAAGTGAACCTATAAGTATTTATGAAAGAATTGAAAAAGTTGAAAAAATTATAAATTTAGCTGGAAAATTTATTCCTATAGGCATCTTTAAAGATGCCAAATCTTATATAGATGCTCTTAAGTACCTTGCCTTTCCTTGTAAAGAAAATTATTTCAATTTTTTTAAACTTATCTTAAATTATTTAGGTTTGAATTATAAGGATACAGGTCCTCCGATAGAGTTTCCTAAATATGGCATTTATCATCCAATTGGAGGAATTTTTGAAGATCTTAAAGGATATCTTACATTTTTAGAAAAAACAAAAGAAATTTCTAAATTACCAAAAGTAGGAATATTATTTTATGGAGGAGTTCATTTTCAACAAAATATTGGTTTAATAAAAAATATAATTGATAACTTTCCCGATATAGTTTGGATTCCTGTATTTAGTGAGGGGATAAAGAATCTTGAGGCTATTAAAAAATTTTTCTTTTTAGAGGGGAGGCCTTTTGTTTCGGCAATTCTTAGACTTTTATGGTTTAGACTTAATGGTGGCCCTTTTGGTGGAAGTCCAGAACCAACTTTGAAAATGTTAAAAGAACTGGGAGTTCCTGTTATAAATCCTGTAGTGATGTATAGAAGAGAAATTGAAAAGTGGTTAGAGTCAGATTATGGATTGAGTATCCCTGAGACTATAGGTGCTGTGATATGGCCAGAGATGGACGGAAGTATAGAACCAATTCCTCTGGCTGGGCTTGTTGAAAAGAGAGAAAAAAATATAAAAATTAAGGAACTTTATCCACTTACCGATAGACTAGAAAAAATAGGTAATAGAATTTCTTCGTGGATTAATTTACAGTCTAAGAAAAATGAAGAAAAAAGAGTAGCAATTATTATTTACAATTATCCACCTGGGGAGGAAAATCTAGGAAAAGCAGCTTATCTTGATGTATTTAAGAGTGTAGAAAATTTATTAAAAATTTTAAAAAAAGAAGGATATAAAGTAGAGATACCTTCAAATTTAAATTTATTTAAAGTTTTAGAAGATTTTGGCATTTTTAATTCTCCAAGGTGGTATTCTTTAGATAAACCATTATCTAAATGTTTTGCTATTAACTCTACAGATTGGTGTGTTCGTTTTGAAAAATTCTCTAATAAAGTGAAAAGCGATGTTCTAAGTACTTGGGGACCTCCTCCAGGAAAAGTGATGGTATTTGAAGATAAAATATTAATACCATGTATAGAACTGGGAAATATATTAATTGGTATTCAACCGTCAAGACCTCCCCTGAATCTAGAAGATGTAAAAAAAGTAGCTCATGATAAAACCAAGCCCCCTCATCATCAATATATAGCTTTTTATAGATGGTTAGAAGAAGTTTGGAAAGCAGATGTAATTATTCATGTAGGAACGCATGGACTAGCTGAATTTACAAAAGGAAAAGAGATAGGTATGAGTTCTGATTGTTTCCCTGACATACTTATAGGGAATGTTCCACATCTTTACTTTTATCATGTATGTAATACTTCTGAGGCAACAATTGCCAAAAGAAGATTGTATGGAGTAATGATAAGTTATAATTCTCCTCCTTATACCTGCGCGGATTTATATGAAGAATATTTAAAGTTAGAAGATTATCTAAATGAATACGAAGAAGCTTCTAAAATAGATTTAGCACGGGCAAGGATACTTGAGGAAAAGATAAAAGCTTTAGCTCAAAAATTAAACTTTTCCTTTGATACTTTAGATGAAATTCATGATGAGCTTTATCGATTAAAAAGAAGTATAATTCCTAAAGGACTTCATGTAATTGGAGAAGATTATGGAGATAATGAGTTAATCGAGTTTGTTAGAGTATTTTCAAGATATGATAGAGGAGAAATAAAGAGTTTAAATAGATTGATAGCAGAAAGCAAGGGTTTAAAGTATGAGGAAGTTCTTAAAAATTTCAAACTTCTAAAAGAAATAGAAGAAGAGGCTTCTAAAGTTATAAAAGTTTATTTTGAAAATCCAAAATTCTTCCAAAAGTTAAATTTTTCTTCCAACATAAAAAATGAAATAGAGAGCACCTTAAAGTTGGCAATTGAAATTGGAAGAAAATTTATCAACAATCAAAAGGAAATTGAAAGTTTTATTTTAGGCTTACAAGGAAAATTTATAGAACCTTCGGTAGGGGGAGATGTAATAAGGACTCCAGATGCTTTACCTACTGGAAGAAATATATATCAATTTGATCCTAATAAAATTCCTACTGAAGCAGCATGCATTAGAGGGTTTGAAATAGCTCAAAATACTTTAAATACTTATCTTAAAACCTATAGAACTTATCCAAAAAAAGTGGGGATAATTCTCTGGGGGTTTGAAACTACCCAAACTCAAGGTGAAACCATAGCTCAAATTCTTACCTATCTAGGAGTAAAAATAGTAAGAAAATATGGAAGTTGGTATCCTCAACTAGAGGTAATACCCTTAGAAGAATTGAGAAGACCTAGAATAGATTGTCATATAATTACTTGCGGATTTTTTAGAGAGATGTTCCCCAATTTAATAAATCTTTTAGATAGAGCCTTTAACTTAGTAGCAAATTTAGAAGAACCCTTAGAGATGAATTTTGTAAGAAAACATGTTTTAGAAAATTTAGAATATCTCAAGTGTGATGAAAAGTTTAAGAATCTAGAAGATGAAAAGTTAAAAAAGATTGCTTGTGGAAGAATTTTTGGTCCACCTCCTTCTGAATACGGAACGAGAATGTTACCTTTGGTTGAAGATTCTGTATGGGAAAAAGAGGAGGACTTAGCTGAAGTTTTTATAGAATCGATGAATTACTTATATGGAGAAAATATACATGGTTTAAAATTAGACAAAATTTTTAGGGAAAGCTTGCGTAGAATTGAGCTTGTATCTCAAATAAGGAGTTCTAATGATTATGAAGTTACTGATTTAGATCATTATTATGAATTCTTGGGAGGATTAAGCAAAGCTATAGAAATAGAAAGAAAAGTTAAACCACTTATCCTTATAAGCGATACTACTCAAGAAATACCTTTAACTACAACAGTTGATAAAGCAATCGAGCACGGAGTAAGAACAAGATTATTTAATCCTAAATGGATAGATGAGATGCTTAAGCATAAAGTTCATGGGGCTCAAAAAATAGCAGATATTGTGGAAAATGTCCTTGGATGGGCTGCAACAACGGGAGAGGTAAAGACATGGATTTGGGATGAAATTTTTAATAAATTTGTGTTAAACGAAAAATTTAAAAAAGAGTTAATAGAAAATAATAAATGGGCTTACTTAGAAATTCTTAAGAAACTTTTAGAAGCTAATTATAGAGGTTATTGGAAACCTTCAGAAGAAAATTTAAAACAAGTTAAGTACACAATTTTAGAAATAGAAGAATTGTTGGAAGAAATATACTGATATGATATTTGATTTTTTGTTTATTACTTCCTAAGTTAGGTTGTTTCAAATTGAAAAAATCTTATAAGATTGTCAAGCTTATGTTTTAAATGGAGTTTAAATTAACTTTTCAATTTTCCAAGTAATATTATAATTGACTTTTTAAAAATTTTTGTTATTAAATTTTAAAAAATATTAAAAAAGGAGGAGATATGAGGAAAAGGTATTTTATTATTCTTTTTAGTTTGATTTTAATATTAAATTTTATAACGGATAAGTTAATTTATGCAGAAGAATTTAAAAGAGCTGAGGAACTTCCGGAAGTTGTGGT
>JAUQQL010000024.1 GCA_030578315.1 Thermodesulfobacteriota bacterium
AGAAAATCACAGTTGGAAAGCTAAGAAAATAGTAGAAAATCTTCTATCTTTCGCAAGAACAAAAAAGGAAGAGAAGAACTAATAAATATTACCAAATGTTTGGAATCTATTTTATTAGCTATGGAACATACTCTTCTTTTAAATAATATTTAAATAATATTTTAAGTAATTAAAAATTTTACTCCCCATTTGCCTGAAGTATTAAGAAATCAAGAAGAACTAGAACAGGTATTTTTTAACATAATTAACAATGCTAAAGATGCTATGAAAAATGGTGATACTTTAACTATAACTACTAAACAGATAGATAATTTTGTAGAAGTGGCCATTTCAGATACAGGAGAAGGAATAGACCCAGAGATTAGAAATAAAATATTTGACCCTTTTTTACCACTAAACCTTTAGGGATAGGAACAGGATTGGGATTATATATTTCTTATATGATTGTTAAAAAACATAAAGGGACAATATTTTTCAAAACTAAAACCAAAAAAGAAAGTGAGTCTTCCGGAACTACATTCTATGTTAGATTACCTATATTAACTGGGTATGATTTTTATTCACTTAGTTAAAAAAATTTAAAGTTAATTCAAAAATACTTAAGGAGGTAAAGAAAAAATGTCTGAAAAAATTTTAATTGTTGATGATGAGCTGGATATTCTTTTGTTATTAAGTATGATAATAAAAGAAAAAACTTCTTATGAAGTAGTAACTACTAACAATCCATTTGAGGCAATAGAGTTATTTAAGAAAGAAAAATTTGATATAGTGATAGCGAATTTAAAAATGTCTGGTCTTGATGGTTACAATTTTGTGACTAAATAAAAAAGTTAGAATCAGATGTTCCTTTTATATTAATAATAGTTAAATTTACAAAAAGAAAACAAAATGTTTAAAAAAAATTAAAGCCTTCTACTTAAAAAAATCTTTCATATGAAGTTTTATAAAATCTTTATAATACATTTTTGCAACTGCATCGTGAAAAAGAACCATGTCTAATTGTTTAGTATACCCTGTCAATTTACCTAAGATTTCCAACCTTTTTTCAATAGCTTCTTTATCATATTCTCTTAGTAAAGCATCTATATTATCATTTTTAACTTCTATTGAAAAATTTAACAATTTTAATATTTCAGAAATAAGCCATACCCTTCTTAATCTTCGGTCTAAAGCTGCCCCACCTCCTTTAAAGAAAAATTTAATGTAATTATTATTTATATTTTCACTTACATAAGCTTCTATAAGTGAAAAATGATATCCTAATCTTATACTAAAGTTCATATAATTTTTGGTAATAATACAAAAACTCCTTTTAGCCATTTCTTTAAACTCATTTTCAGGAACGGTAGCAGTATTTGCTATCATTTCTAAAAAACCTCTTGCGTCTATAGCTCTTGGTTCAGGCCACTTTATACTTAACATCCCCTTAAGCGTAGCTTTAAAAGGAATAGAAACAATATCTTCAGGAGTTATTTTTCTTAAATTACCTTCCTTAAGTCCACCTCCAAGGTCTAAGATTAAAATGCTTATAGGAATACTAGCTTGAAGAGGAATAGCCAAAATTTCACTGTCGTATTTTTCCCAAATAGTAAACATTTCGCGCATAGCCATTTCGTGAGCAAACCTTATAATATCATGAATAGTCTGACAATTTTCAATGTTGAATTTAAAAGAAGAAGTATCAATTAAATTTAAAGGAACAATAAATTTTAAAATTTCTTTAAGTTTTTTATAAATAGATAAATTTTTCGTTAATTTTTCAGCTTTTTCTGAATTTTGAAAACTTTTAAGAAGTTCCTCAACTTTTCCTTCGTAAATTACACAATTTATAGCATCAACTGTTATTTCTTGTTCATGTTTAATTATTTTTGTAGCGATTTTTGTATTTAAAATTGTTGGTACTTTATATTTTTTTGCTAAGCATGCCATATAGCTTGTAATACTTCCTGAATCTGTAATAATAGCTGAAGCTTTATCCATTACTAATACATACTTAAGGTCACTATGGGGAGCTACTAAAATCCATCCTTTAGGAAAGTCTTTAAGTTGAGAATCATCTTTAAGAATAAAAGCTTTTCCAAATCCTATTCCTTTATAACCAGGTTCTCCTTTACTTATCAATACTTTACAATCTTTAACTCGTGTAGGTAAAATAAGTTTTCTTTCTTTTTCTGCTATTTTTAAGATTCTAGCTTGTAGAATATAAGGTTTACCTTCTTGATCTATTACCCATTCAATATCCTGAGGTTCATTGTAGTATCGTTCAATTATTAATGCTAAATTGGCTAAGGCTAGTGCTTCTTCGTCTGTAATGGAAAACAAAGGTTCTACAGTATTTAAAATAATTTCTTCTAAGTCACCTTCTTTTTTACAAACGAGCATCTTTTCTTGTTTACCTTTAGATTTCTTAACAATTTCTAAATTAGGTTCTCTTTTGACTATAAAACTATCAGGAATAACTGTTCCATCTACTAACAATTTCCCCAAGCCTTTAACAGCATTTATTATCAAATTTTTATCTGTAGGATCTTCCGGATTACTTGAATATATAACTCCACCTGCTTTAGCATCTATCATAGAAAACACACCAACAGCCATAACCATTTCATTTTCTACAATTCCCTTAGTTTTATAATAAAAAATTGCTCTTGGATTAAAAAGACTTGATACTACTTCTTTATATTTCTGAGAAATTAGTTTTTCAGGAACATTTAAAAAAGTAGAGTACTGACCTGCAAAATTTAGAAAAATATCTTCTAGTATAGCACTACTTCTGATAGAAAAATAACATTTTTTATTTAATTTGTGATAAATTTTTTTACAATATTCCTCTATAAGAACTTCCAACTCTTTAGGTAATTGGGAATTTAAGATAAAACTTTTTATACTTAAACTCTTCTGAGTAAGTTCTTCTAGATCGTAAATATTTATTTTTTCTACTAATTCGTATATCTTATCTTTAAGATTGTTGTGTTCTAAAAATTTAAAAAAAGCATAAGAAGTTATTACAAATCCTTCAGGTACAGGTATTCCAATTGATTTTAACTCAGCAAGATGTGCTACTTTCCCACCAGCAACTAAAATCTTATTTTCAAAATCTTTTAATTCATCTAATGAAAGAATTAATTTTGTTACAGGAATTTCTATTTTCGTAATTAACTGGTTTTTAATTTGAGTTTCTAGTTCTTTATATTTTTCCAATAGTTTTAAATATTTTCTATCAGAAAGTTCGTTTAAATGTTCAATAGTTTTTAAAACTTTCTGTAAAATAATTTCAATGTTATGCTTAATATAAGACATATCAAAGATGTATTCTCCTGTAAGTTTCTCTTCCATATCTGCCATAATTTTTAGAACTTCGTTATTGTTAGAAAGAAGATTCTCAAAATTTAAATATTTTTTTTCTAAAATCTCTTTTAAATTCATTTTTTTTTCTTTTTCTAATTTTAATATTTTTAATATAAATTTCAAAAACTCCATTCTAAGTAAATTAAAACACTACCTTAAAATTGTGTCAATTTTTTAAAAATGCCCTGAAACTAAAGGTAATTGAATACTTGGCAAAGAGAAGTTAAGACCTATAGTTGACAAATTTTGTTTAGAAACAAAATTTAAAAAAATGATATTTCTTTCAAGTTAACTAAAACTTCTATTGTCTTTTTAATATCCTCTAAACTAACACGTTCTTCTGAGGTATGACATAGATGTAGCTCACCTGGACCAAAAACTACAACATCAAAACGGTCTTTTAAATTTAAAGCATCGGTCCATGAAGGCATGAAAGTAAAAGAAGGAATAAGATTAGCTTTTTTAAGAGCTTTTATTAAAATTTTATCAATACTTTGGGTTTTATATCCCTCATAGGCATGATCTATTTTGAAATTTCCGTATTTTTTTATAAACTCTAATTTTTCCAATTTTTGACTTAAAGACTCAAAAGGGCTTAAAAATACTTCTAGTTTTAAGCTACATTTATCAGGTATAATATATTCTTCGTTTCCACCTTCTATTTTCAGAACATTAAAAATAAAATTTTCAGCTTTCAACTGAGCGATCAAATCAAATGCTTTATTTATAGCATTTTCTCCTTTTTGAGGATAAGCTCCATGAGCACTTTTTCCTTTAATTTCTATTAAAAGTTCGAAGCTTCCACAATGTTCGGATGCTATCTTCATTTCTGTAGGTTCCATTACTATAGCCCATTTACCAGTTTTCCACTCTTGAGAAAATTCTTTAGAACCAAGGCCGTCTTCTTCTTCATCATCAAAAAAGGCTAAAGTGAAAGGCAATCTAAACTTTGCTGAAAGAAGTATAGCGGTTAAGGAAGCTTTAGCATCACAAACCCCTGTCCCATAAGCATATTTTCCATCAAAATAGAATTCTTTTTTAATGGGTACAGTATCAAGATGAGTAGCCACTATCAAATCTGATTTATTATCGGTAGCTATAAAGTA
Source organism: Thermodesulfobacteriota bacterium (assembly GCA_030578315.1). Taxonomy (GTDB): domain Bacteria; phylum Desulfobacterota; class Thermodesulfobacteria; order Thermodesulfobacteriales; family Thermodesulfobacteriaceae; genus Thermodesulfobacterium. Next base: position 4,455 of record JAUQQL010000024.1, read on the forward strand.
ATCTCCTTCAATTAAGTCATATCCTAAGTTTTTAAGATATTCTTTTACAAAGTATTTAAGTTTTTCTTCTTTTTTACTTAAAGATTCTATTTCAGTTAAAGTTTTTAATAATCTAAAAATTTCGTCATACGTAACCACTTTCCTATCACTTCCCTTTCTTTAAAACCTCTTTTTTTGTAAAAATTAATAGCTTGAAAATTTTCTTTTCCTACCCAAAGTTCTGCTATTTTTTTTCTTTTTTCTTTACCATATTCAAGAACCGTGTCTAAAAGTTTTTTTCCTATTCCTTTTTTTCTCATTTCAGGAATTACAAATAATTCATGAATTTCTAAAACTTCTTCTCCATCTATACTTCTCCAGTTAGCATCACTTGCAATAAATCCTAAAGGGAGGTTATTTTCTTCTGCTACCCAGAAACCCTCTTTATCTCTTTTATAAAGCCAGTTAAAATAATTTTTAACTTCTTTAGAGGTGTGATATTTATAATCTGAAAGTTCTTTGTAGGCAAGAAAATAAGTTTTCACGAATTTTTCTTTATCTTCTAGAATAACCTTCCGAATGTGCATATAAAAATTTTTCTTTTTAAATGCGGGAGGAGGGACTTGAACCCTCACGGGGATTTCCCCACTGGATCCTGAATCCAGCGCGTCTACCATTCCGCCACTCCCGCAAAGTATCTTTGTTAGGTTAAAAATTAATTTATAATTTTGAAAAATTCAAGAGTTGTATTATATTTTTAAATAAGGCTATTGAGGCCTATGCAACGGATCCTGGTGAACCCCGCCAGGCCCGAAAGGGAGCAACGGTAGCCAGGCTCTCCGGGTGCCATAGGTACCTCAATAGCCCCTTTTGGTGGAAGCGTAAAGGGGCTGGTGCCCCTCCCGGGCTTCAAACCCGGTGCACTCCTTAAAAAGGAGTGGGTGGGTTCAATTCCCATACGCTTCCGCCAAATTTTTTAAAAAAATTTCTATGAACTTTTTTTTAACTTACTTTTTAGTTTTTTTCTTTATCTTTTTACCTTCTTTTGTCTATCCTTTAATTTCCCTGGAAGAAGAAGAAAAAATAGGTAAAGAAATTCTTCAAGAAGCTTCCAAACAAATTGAATTTATTGAAGATTTAGAAGTAGGAGCTTATATAGAAAAGTTAGGAGAAACTTTAATTCAAAAGAGTTTAAAATTTTCGCCTTTTAACTTTCGTTTTTTTTTACTTAAAGACAAAACTTTTAATGCCTTTTCAATTCCTGGAGGATACATTTTTATAAATGCAGGAATCTTTGAGCACGTAGACACAGAAGCTGAGTTGGCAAGTATTTTATCTCATGAAATGGCACATAACTTATCTCGCCACATAGCTCGTAGGTTAGAAAGTATTAAAAAAATGCAAATAGCACTTACAGCTGCAACTCTAGCTGCTTTAATTTTAGGAGGTGGAGACCTGGGACAAGCCGTAGGAATTACAGGAGCTGCTATAGCAGAAACTAGACTTTTAGCTTACAGTAGAGCAGATGAAGAAGAAGCTGACAGAGTAGGCTTTGAAATTTTAACCAAAGCCGGATACACTCCAAAGGCAGCAGTCCAAATAATGGAAAGATTATCTAAACAAAGTTCTTTTGCCATAGAATTAAACTACAAATACTTACTTACTCATCCCTTACCTTCAGAAAGGTTAAATTATCTTTATAGTCTTTTAGAAAAATTTCCTATTAAAGGTGCTTATTTCTTAATCTCCCCTGATGAAGAGTACTTTAAAAGAATAAAAATAAAAGTTAAAGTTATGTCTGAAGATGCTTCAGAATTAATTCCTCGTTATAAATTTCAACTTGCTCAAAATTACGACCCCTGGACTCATTATGCTTTAGCCTTAGCTTTAAGTCAAAAAAGATTCTATTCCGAAGCTATCAATGAATTGTTAAAAGCTATCTCTCAGCTGCCATCTAAAAATTACTTCAAGCTTGACCTAGCTGAAGTTTATTTAATGGCAGGAAAATGGGAAGAAACTATAAAGATTCTTCAAGATTTAAATTTTAACCCCCAAAACTTTTCAGAAATACAAAAAATCCTTTATCTAAAACAACAATACCTTTTAGCAAGAGCTTTAGGAGAGACAGGAAAATTTAGTTCAGCTTATAACATATTTAAAACTCTATCCTTAGAACCTATTTTAAAAAATAATCTTTATTTTTATTTTTACTTTGGTAAAATTTGCTCTTCCCTGGGAAAAGATGGAGAAGCTCATTTTTATTTTGGAAAATTTTATGAAATAAAAGGAGATTTTAAAACTGCCCTTTTCCATTACAAAAAAGCCCTTTCTTTTTTTTCTAAAATGGATAAAATGTATTTAGAAGCTAAAGAATTTATAGAAAAAATAGAAAAAAGATAAATAACTTAAAGGAGGAAAAATTTATGAAGATATATTCCCCTACCCTAAAAGAACGGTTTCCTTTAAAGTATGTAATGCCAGGAGCTGGAGGAGAAAATGTATCTCCTCCAATTGAATGGGAAGGAATTCCTGAAAATACTCAGTCTTTAGTTTTAGTGTGTGTAGACATTCATCCCATTGCTCGAAATTGGATTCACTGGTGTGTAATTAATCTTCCCCCTACAATTAAAAGTCTTCCAGAGGGAGCAAGTTTAAAAAAAATTAATCCCCCTGCTAAAGAATTAATCAATTCTTATGGTTTTAAAGGTTATGGAGGGCCTCAACCTCCTCCAGGAACAGGTGATCATCCTTATATTTTTAAACTTTGGGCTTTAAAGGTTTCAGAAATAAAAATAAAAGAAAAACCAACTTACGAAGAAATCTTAAATGCTGTAAAGCCTCATGTTATAGATGAAGCAGAGTTTACAGTTTATTTTGGCAGATAGATGTCTGGAGGTTTAAATGGCTGAAAAAAAAGTTTCTTCTTCTCAAGTTCATAAGATAATAGTTAAAAAACCTTTTCCTATAAAATACAAAGAAAAAATAAAATGCCCTTATTGTGAAAATAGTGAGGAATTTTATGAATTAATAGAAAATGCTACATTTATAATACATTACTTTCAAAATGAGGATGGTACTTTAGATATGCTTGAGGAGGAAGTAGAAATTTTAGGTCCTATAAGATTTTTTTGTGGAAACTGTCATGCAGACCTTACTAGATTAAAAGAAAAATAAATAATGAGACCTTACTACATAATTCTTAACTATCAAAGTTTTAAAAAATATTATTCCGAGCTTAAAGAAGGGGATTTAGTAGTTGTAAGAATTCCTCTTAAAAAAGAAGAAGTAGGTTTGATAGTAGACTTAATTTATAGAAAAGTTGAAGCTTTTCCTTCTTTTTTAGCTCAACTTTTAAGTTCTTCAAAAACTTTACAAGCTGAAATTTTATCAGAATTTATGCCTCCCTATACTTTAGTAGTAAGAGATAGAATTTCACTTCTCTCTATTATTAAAGAATTTTCTTACAAATTTGATAAAGTAATTACTAAAAAGGATAAAGCAAATTGTGGAATGGGGGTACATTTTTGGAATTCTTTAGAAGAAGTCTTTAACTTTGCAGGTAACCCTCCTTTAGAATTTCCATTTGTCTTACAACCTTTTTACAAAATTACTAAAGATATAAGAGTGGTTGTTTTAGGAAACTATTATATAGAAGCTTATCAAAGAATAAACACTTACAATTTTAGACAAAATTTATTTTTAGGTGGAACAGCTAGACCTTATAAATTATCAGAAAAAGAGCTAAATTTTTGTAAGAGAGTTATGGAAAGAGGAAAATTTCCTCATGCACACTTAGACCTTATTTATATTGAAGAGGAAGGACCATATCTTTCTGAAGTAAATTTAAAAGGTGGAATAAAAGGAGCAGAAATTACATCAGATCAATACGAAAATATAATAAAAAAACTAACTTTAGATTTTATTGAAAACTGGACAAAGAAGTATAATCCAGTAATTTATTTAGGAAAAAGTTCATTTTTAGGGTAAAGAAGGAATAAAGTAATTACTTATTATGTATTCCCAATCCAACTTATAAAGATTTTCTTGCATTTTTAAAAAATTTTTTTCTCTTTCTTCCCAAGTTTTAGAGATTTTTAAAAAAATTTCTTCAGCCAATTCCGCGATAAGTTTTTCTTCTAAAATTTCTCTCTTTTCTGAAGTTATTTTAAAAAGGCTTTCAGTAGAAAGGTCTTCTCCACAAGAAATAAAATCCAAAGCGAAATAAGGTTTAAAATCTTCTAGAAAGTTTTTTTCTAAGAAAAAGTAAACTCCGCAAGAAGTAGAGAGAACGGAAAGACCTCCCCAAGGTAAAACCTCCATATGAGCAATTCCAAAAGGTTCATAAATAGAAAGACCTAATTCAACATCTGAAGCTATTCTTAGGTCTAAAGTACTAACATCTTCAGGAAGGTAGCTTCCACATTTCCTTTTAGTAAAACCAAACTGATTGATAAAAATACTCTTTATAGCTTTAGCTCTAACATTAAGTTTTTGTATTTTTCTGTAAATATCTATTTCATAACCTATTAAATCAGGCCAACCCTCTTTATGTTCAAAAGGCCAATCGTAAGCTTGGACCATTTTTTCTATTTCTTGAGGAGGTCTTCCATGAGCAACTAAAGAAGAAAGTAAAATATAAACAGCTTTTAAGTTATATTTATTAAAATAATCATCTAAATAAGTTAGAAGTTCAATATCCCTCCACACACCCTTACTTATTACTAGTCTACAAACATGGGTAATAATTACATCCGGTTTAAAACCAAACTTAGAAGCTAAACATTCTTCTATTTTTTTACGAGATTGCAGTTTAACTTCCCAACTAAAGTGATCTAAAGGTAAGGCGTTGTATACTATTTTTATTTTATTTTTATCTACCATTGGAACAAGAAATTCAAATTCTTTAGCAACCCAATCTCCAACTGCAAAAATTTTATCAAATCTTTGAGAAAGTTTAACCAAAGGAGTCCTATACCAATCTTCTTGAGAACCAAAAATACTTTCTAAAGAAATACCTTGAGAAAGATTTCTATTTAAAATATTATAAAAAGTTATGTCATGTCCCGGAAGATTTTCAACCAGCCTTCTAACGGGAGCTACTTCATGAGCATAAAATATACGTTTATGTTTAACAGGATTAAACTCTTTATGTAACTCCAAAGCCAGTAAAGAAGGAATTCCCATATATTCGTGAGAAAAGTGATAGAATTCTTGAGCTTCTGGATATAAAAGAGAAATTAGATCAAAATACGGAACCCCAATTCTAAAATACTGTTCGAAGTCCCAATCATATTCATATTTAATTGAAGATAGAGCAAATTTTTCCCAAAAGAGGAATTTCTGAAAATTCAAAAGGTCCTTATTTATCTGAGTTATGTCAACTAACAAAACTTCTACTTCAGTTCTACGATGAGAATTATATTCGCTTACAATTTGTCGTTTTCCATATACAACTTGTATATTATATTTCTCTAATATGGGTTTAAAAAGAGAGTAATAATTACGAGTGTCGTAATGGTCTTTACTTGAAAAGTAAACTATCCCATCCTTACCTAAACGCGAGCTTGGAGAACCTATATATTCAAAAAGGGGCCCATAAAGCAAAGTTTTGTTAAAAAATCCCAAATAACTTGGAGTTGTACATAATCCATTTATAACTTCCCCAATTCCTCCAATCTTATAAAGAGCTTCATGAGTAATATGTATGGCTACTCTCATTTCTAAGAAAATTATAATATTATATTATAAAATTTCATTAAAACAAAAAAGAAACTATTAAGCTTTGATTTATAAATAATTTTCACCACGGTTACTATCTTTAAATTTTCATAAAAACTTTTATTTCGTTAAATAAGACTTGAACATCTTCTTCATTAAGTTCAGAAAAATCTAAAGCGTCTTGAAAAAAATCTAGAGCTACAGTAATAGCAATATCCACAATTCTGGGCAGGTTAAGAGTTTTTAGTTTTTTATCATAAGCTTTTTTAAAAATCAAACCAAACAAAGTTTGGTATTCGGAAGTCTTGATCAAATTTGGATACCTTAACCAAAAAAGCCAGTTTTCTATAGACCGTTGAGAAGAATCTGTTTTAGGAGTTTTTTGAAGATAATTTTCTATCTTTTCAAATACTTCTCTTAAAACTTTTTCTAAAGGCATAGTAGAAGAAGAAAGTTCTATCAATCTTCTTAAAACTAAAAAAGAACAGACGGCAATTTTAATAGGGTTATATTCTTCTTTTAAAAAAAGCTTTTTAAAATTACTGTAAACCCATAAAGATTGATAAGAAATTAAAGCTTTCTGAAACCAAGACTTAATTTCATGAAAAAATTTAAAAATTACTTTAAAATCTCCTTACAAAGAAATGTTTATAAAAAAATTTTATTGTAATATATATTATACACACAGTTATTTATATTGGCAATTCTGTGGTTTTGTAGTTTTAAAAATTTATTATAACTGAAGCAATTTATAAAAGATGATAGAAATACTTTTTATAAGACATGGTCCTATTTTACAAGAATTTAGAAAGGTTTTTTACGGACAGATGGATGTTCCTCTATCTGAGGAAGGTAGGCTTCTTTCTGAAAAAATCGTTTCAATTCTTAACCATTTTGAAATTAAGGCTGTTTTTTCAAGCCCTTTACAAAGAGCTCTTTACCCTGCGATCCTTCTTTCTCGAAAAAAAAGCGTTCCTCTTTTAATTAGAGACGAATTAAAAGAAATAAATTATGGAGATTGGACTGGTCGTCTGAGAGAAGAAGTTTATAAAGAACCTCTTTTTTGGGAAAGGTTTAAAAATGATTCACTTAGTCCACCTGGAGGGGAATCTATTCGAGACTTAAGAAAAAGAGCTTCTAAATTTCTGCAGGAATTGATAAACTTAGAAAAAGGATTTTATGTTATTTTTACCCACGGAGGATTTATAAGAGCTTTCTTATGTGAAATATTTAATGTAGAAAGTTCTAAATTCTTTTCCTGGGAAGTTTATCATCTTAAAGGAGCTTTAATTACTATTTTTGAAGACCATCTTTTTGTTCTTAAAGGATTAAACTTAGAAGTAAGTACCATTTCTGAAATTTTAAAAAGTTCTTACTGGTAAAGTTTTTATTTTAAAAAAAACTTTAAAATTAAAAGTTTTTTAAAAGTTCTGCATAAGTTCTTGAAAAATTTAAATAATTTAAGTATTATTTGATAAAATATTATTTAAAAAAATTAACTATTTATAAATGACATTATATCGGCCTAAAAGTTTAGAAGAATTTATTGGACAGAGTCGGATAAAAAAAGAGTTAAAGATTTATTTGTCTTCTATTAAAGAGAGAGGAGAAATTTTTCCTCACACTCTTTTTGTAGGAGCTCCTGGTTTAGGAAAAACTACTTTAGCTAAAATTATTGCTTATGAATTAAGAAGAGATTTAAAAATAACTTCTGGACCAGTTCTTGATAAAGTAGGCACTTTAGCTGCTGTACTAACTAATCTTAAGGAAAAAGATCTTCTTTTTATTGATGAAATTCATCGTATGCCCAAGCCTTGTCAAGAAATACTATATACAGCTATGGAAGATTTTGCTTTAGATATTGTAATTGGAAAGGGAAATGCTGGAAAAACTATTAGGTTAAGTCTTTCTCCCTTTACTCTTATAGGGGCAACTAATAAACCTAATTTATGTTTATCTCCATTATTAGATAGATTTCAGCTTTTTTTTAAATTAGATTATTATTCAGAAGAAGAATTAAAAGAAATTATTATAAAGGTAGGTAAAAAATGGAATCTAGAATTAGAGGAAAAAGTGGCTTTAAATTTAGCTAAGGCCTCTAAAGGAATTCCTAGACAGGCTTTAAATATTTTAAGAAGGCTTAGAGATTTTGTTTTAGTAAATTATAAAAGCGATAAAAGTATAAAAATAACAGAAAAAGATGGAGAAGCTTTTTTAAAACTTTTAGATGTAGATGATTGGGGATTAACTCCGGAAGATAGAAGATGTCTTTTAACTCTTTATAAAGAATTTAAAGGAGGGCCTGTAGGACTTACTTCTTTAGCTCTTTCAGCTCAAATTACTCCCGAGGAGATGGAAACTATTTATGAACCAGCTCTTATAAGATTGGGTTTAATTGCCAGAACCAAAAGAGGGAGAATTTTAACCAAAAAAGGTTATGCTTATCTAAAAGAAAAATTTAAACTTAACGAAAATGAGGGTTTTCCGTGTCTCTTTTCAAATTAAGTCCCAAAAACCTTATGGAAAAAAAAGGTAAAGAAGTAATAGTTGGAATTACAGCTTATGATTATATTTCTGCCAAGTTAGCTGAAAGTGCTGGGGTAGACTTTATACTTATTGGGGATTCAGCTAGTATGGTGATTTTAGGTTATGAAGATACTTTTCCTATAGATATGGAAGAAATGCTTATTTTCTGTAAAGCTGTAAGTAGAGGTGCTCCTAATGTTTTAAGGATAGGAGACATGCCCTTTCTTTCATATCAAGTTTCTAAAAAAACTGCTGTATATAATGCAGGAAGATTTGTTAAAGAAGGAAGATGTCATGGAGTTAAAATAGAGGGAGGGGAAGAAATAGTAGAAATTGTCTATGCAGTAACGAAGGCAGGAATTCCCGTTTTGGGACATATAGGAGTAACTCCTCAAAGAAGTATTGAACTTGGAGGACTAAAGGTTAGAGGAAAAGATGTAGAGACAGCTAAAAAACTTATAAAAGAGGCTAAACTTTTAGAGGAAGCTGGAGTTTTTGCCGTGCTTTTAGAATGTGTTCCTTCTGAAATTTCAAAAATAATTACGGAAGAAGTTAAAGTTCCTACTATAGGAATAGGAGCAGGACCTTATACTGATGGTCAAATTTTAGTTTTTCATGATGTGGTTGGGCTTTTTCCTGAAATGAGACCCAAATTTGTAAAAACATACTTTAAAGGTTTTGAAGTTTTAAAAGAAGCCATCTCCACTTATATTAAAGAGTGTAAAGAAAAGATCTTTCCAGAAGAAAAGCATAGTTTCAGACTTTCTGAAGAAATTTTAAAAGAATTACTGTTAAAAAAGTGATATTGTTTTTTTAAAAAGGTATGTTACTTTATAAAGAGATAGAAGTCTGAGTTTTTAGAGTCCAATTCTCTAAAAACTTCAACTTCTATCAATTTAAATTGTAAGAGGTTTTAAAAATGCGTAAAGTACAGTTAGGAGATGTAGTAAGTATTCATTGTGTAGGTAGATTAAGAAATGGAGAAGTTTTTGAAAACACTTACGAAAGCGAACCTTTTATTTTTGAGGTAGGTTCTCCAGAAATTATTCCTGGTTTATCGGAAGCGGTAATTGGAATGGAAGAAGGAGAGGAAAAAGAAGTAATTATACCTCCAGAAAAAGCTTTCGGATTAAGAGATGAAAATCTTATCCGGGCCATTCCTCGGGAAGCTATAAACTTAAACATAGAACCTGCTCCTGGTTTAACCCTTAATCTTATTGTAGAATCGCCTCAGGGAGAATTTACCTTTCCAGCTGTAGTTGTAGAAGTGAATGAAAATGAAATAGTTTTGGATTTGAATCCTCCTTTAGCAGGTGAAGACTTGATTTTCCAAATTAAACTTTTAAAAATTTTTAACGAAAAAGACCTTCTTTTACCTTAAAAGAAGTTTTTAAAAAGAGGGTTGTCTGGAAAAATTAAACTTTTAGCTCCAGGACCTATTAAATTCCCTTTTATAAAGGAGGGATTAAAATATTACTTAAATAAATTAGAACCTTTAACTAAAATTGAATTTTTCTTTCCGAAAATAAAACATTTAACTTCTTCTAAGCAAGAAAGGTTAGATAAAGAAAAAAAAATCTTAGAAAAATTTATTTCTTCTAAAGATTTTCTAATTGTTCTTGATGAGAGGGGTGAATTTTTAAAAATTAACGAGTTAGTTTCTCTTTTTGAAAAGATTTGGCAAAATTCTTACAATATTTGCTTTTTAGTAGGAGGGCCTGAAGGTTTATCTGAAGATTTAAAAAAACAGGCTCATAAACTTTTAAGTCTTTCTTCTTTAACTTTAAATCATGAAGTTGTTTTATTGGTATTAGCTGAAGCAATTTATCGAAGTTTAAGCATTTTAAAAGGTTTTCCGTATCACAGAGACTAAACTATTTCCAATTTAAGCTCTCTTGCATTAGAAAAAAAATTTGCTAAATTTATGCCGATGCCTGAATGTAGTCCTTTTTGTGGATGGAGATATAATCCGGAAAAAGTTGAAATTGAAAAAATAGTAGCTCCTCCTTATGATGTAGTTTCGGAAGAAGAAAAACTTTATTATCAGAACTTAAGTTCTTACAATGTTTTCCATTTAGAACTTCCTGAAAGTTATAGCAAAGCTCAAAAACTAGTTCAAAAGTGGATAGAAGAAAAAATTCTTATAAAAGACCCCTACCCTTCTATTTATTTTTACGAACTAAGTTTCCCTTTTAATCAAAAAACACTTAACCGAAAAGGTATAATTTTGTTAGTAAAAATAAGCCCATTTAACAAAGGTTTGATTTTACCTCATGAAAAAACCTATTCTAAAGTTACTTCAGATAGATTTAAACTCCTTAAGCACACTTATTTTCAGTTCAGTCAAATTTTTGGACTTTATGAAGACCCTTATATGGAAAGTTTAAAAGATTGGGGAAAGGGTTTTACTTTTCTTTATGAAATAAAAATTAAAGAAGAAACTCACAAACTTTACAAACTTGATAATCCCGAGCTTATAAAAAAACTTTTAATTTTACTTTTTCCTAAAAAGATCTATATAGCAGACGGACATCACAGATACATAACTGCCCTTAAATTTAAAAGTTATTTAGAAAAACTTTTAGGAAAAAATGAAAAAAAAGACTATAATTTCACAGTAATGTATCTTTGTCCTTTAGAAGACGAAAACTTGTTAATGCTTCCAACTCACCGAGTGTTTTATGTTGAAAATCTACAAAAGTTTTTATCGTGTCTTTCAAACTATACCGAAGTTATTAAAGAACTCCCCCTGGAAGAACTCACAAGAGTGGAATTACATTTTAAAGAGAAATCTCAAGAGTTTGGAGTCTATACTCAAAAATCTTTAAAAATTTTTCGTATAAAACCGTGCTTTTGGGAAAAAATTCTTCAAAAAGAGCATATACTATGGGAAGTCCCTCTTTATAATTTTTTACAAATTTTAAAAGAAATTCTTAAAAAATCTGAAGAAAAACTTAAAGAAGAAGGAAAAGTTGAATTTACCTCTGATTTACAAAAAGTTAAGGAGCTAGTAGATAAAAATTTAACTTCAGCCGTAGGAATTATTTTCCCTACTATTTCTCCTTTAATTTTAAAAAAAATAACTCAAGCTAACAAACTTATGCCTCATAAGTCCACCTTTTTTTATCCAAAAATCTTAACGGGAATGGTTTTTCATCAGATAAAAGGTGAAATTTTAAACTATGAGGAGTTGCAGCAGTGAGAGAAAGTTTAAAATATTTTAACTTTTTTAAAAATTTGTATGAACAAAATTTACGGTCTAAATTTCAAAAAGATTCTTTTATTATATCTAATTTGCCTTATTTGGAACAAGCTATAGAAAAAACCAGAAAAGCTTTTATAGAAAATCTTTCTTTTTCGTTTTGTGAAAGTTGTGCTAAAAGAGGGATTAAATGTTGTGGCGAAGGTATTGAATGGAAATTAAGTATATCCGAGTTTATGTTAAATCTTATGTTAGTAGAAAGAAGAAATGAAACTTTAAATTTTAATATAGAAAAACTAGAAGATTGCCTTTTTTTGGGAGAAAAAGGATGTAATCTTATCTTAGTTCCTCTTTTTTGTAGAAATTTTTTCTGTGAAGACCTTTCGCGATTTTTAGGAAAACAAAAATTAAGAAATATTCAACAGGCCATGGAAGACGAAACTGTTCTTAGTTTTAAACTTTCTGATTATATAACTCGAAATTACCTTCTAAAAGAGGGTTAAAAGTTGAGTTATTATCTAGTTACTGGAGTTGCAGGTTTTATCGGGTGGAAGGTAGCTGAAAAACTCCTTTCAAATGGAGAAGCTGTTTTAGGGATAGACAACCTAAATTCTGCTTATGATGTGCGTTTAAAGTATTGGAGATTAAATCAACTAAAGAAATATCCCTATTTTAAATTTTACTGTTTTGATCTTGTTAACCTTTCAGCTTTAAAAATTCTCTTAGAACTTTATCCTGTAAAAGCAATTATTCATCTTTCAGCACAAGCAGGGGTCAGACAAAGTTTAGAAAACCCTTGGTTATATGTAGAAAGCAATATAATTGCTACTTTAAACCTTTTAGAATTAATGAAAGATTTAAAAATTCCCAAAATGATTTTAGCTTCAACTTCTTCAATTTATGCAGGAAAGGAACCTCCTTTTACCGAAAACCTGAAAGTAGACACTCCTCTTTCAGTCTATGCAGCGACTAAAAAAAGTGCAGAACTTTTAGCTTATACTTATCATTATTTTTATGAACTTGACATAACTATTTTAAGATACTTTACAGTATATGGACCAGCAGGAAGACCTGATATGAGTATCTTTAGATTTATAAAGTGGATTTATGAAGAGAAACCTATTAAAATTTATGGAGACGGAACTCAAGCGCGAGATTTTACTTATATAGACGATATTGCCGAAGGAACTTTATTAGGATTAAAACCTTTGGGATACGAAATAATTAATTTGGGAGGGGGAAAAAACCCAATTTCTATAAATCAAGTTATAGACCTTTTAGAAAATTACTTAAATAAAAAAGCTCAAAGAGTATATCTTCCTTTTCACAAAGCTGACTTAAAAGTCACTTGGGCAGACATTTCCAAAGCAAAAGAATTGCTAGGATGGGAACCTAAAGTAAGCTTAGAAGAGGGACTAAAGAGAACCGTAGAATGGAGTTTGGAAAATATAGAACTGATAAAAAATATTCAAGTCTAAAAGAACTTTGTTTTTTTACTAAATATCTAGCTCAAAAGGGACTAATTTCTGGTTCTGAAGGAAATCTTTCAATAAGGACTGAAAGAGGTTTCTGGATAACACCTACTGGAAAAATAAAAGAACTTTTAAAACCTGAAGATTTTGTTTTTGTTTTATGGAATAAAACATTTGTCAATGGAGTTCCTTCTTCAGAATGGGGAATGCATTATCAAATTTATCTCAAAAATTTATCTGTTTTTGCTATAGTCCACACGCATCCTCCTTATACCTTACTTTTAGATGCTAAGGGTTTTGACTTTAAAAATTTCTTTTTTCCAGAAGCTTCAATTTTATTGAAAGAGGTAAAAAAGATTCCTTATTTAGAACCTGGTTCGGAAAATTTATGGAAGTACGCTTCGGAGGTTGCTAAAATTTGTAAAGTTATTGTTTTAAACAAACATGGTTTATTAACTGTAGGAAAGACTTTAGAAGAAGCTGTTAATTTAACTTTAATTTTGGAAAAACTAAGTTTTATGGAAATAAACCATTTAAGTAAAATAGAAAAAATTTGATTTAAAGACCAGTCATTTTAATAAGCTCCTCACAATGTCTTGCACATTCTTTTAAAACTTCAAGCTCTTCGGAAGTTAATTTTATTTCCAGTATCTTTTCAACTCCGTTTTTCCCAAGGATTACAGGAACCCCTAAAAATACCCCGTTAATTCCGTACTCTCCTTCAAGATAAACTGAACAAGTAAGAACTCTTTTTTCGTCCTTTAAAATACTTTCTGCCATTTCTATTGTAGCTAGCCCTGGAGTAAGAAAAGCACTTCCGGTTTTAAGATATTCAACTATTTCACCTCCTCCGTATTTAGTTCTTTTTACTATTTTTTTTATTTCTTCACAGGACAACAATTCGGTTATAGGAATTCCTGCTACATTAGCTAATCTAGTTAAGGGAAGCATTAAGTCTCCATGAATTCCCATAACTAGAGCATAAACATCTTTTGGAGATACTCCTAAAGCCTCAGCTATAAAGTAACGATAACGCGCTGAATCTAAAACTCCGGCCATTCCCATTACTTTATTTTTAGGAAAACCAGTTATTTTATAAACTACATATACCATGGCATCTAAAGGATTTGACACTACTATTACCTTACTTTCCGGAGCAAATTCTTTTACTTTTTCTGCACAAGACTTAACTATTTCTTTATTTATATTTAAAAGATCTTCTCTTGACATTCCTGGAGTTCTTGGTTTTCCCGCAGTTATGATTACAACTTGAGAATCCTTAATTGCTGAAAAATCTTGAGTTCCCCAAATTTTTCCAGAAAATCCAAAAAGTGGACTACTCTGAGCAAGATCTAAAGCTTTTCCTTTAGCTAAATCAGGAACTATATCTATAAGAACAATTTCTTGAGCTACGCTTTTGATCATAGCCCATTTAGCACAACTTGTTCCAACTGCACCTGCTCCTATTATAGAAAGTTTGCTTTTCATTTTACCTTCCTCCTGAAATTTTTATTTTTCATTTCCAAAAAGCTTAAGCCAATCTAAAAAAATTTTAACTTTCTCTTTACCATGTTTGGCTAACTTTTCGAGTATCTCTTCTACAGTATTTACTTTAACTAAACCGTCTCCTCTTTTAGTAAAAAATTTGTCTGCAAAAGCAATAATTTTTTCTTCCAAAGTTTCAGGTACCATGTCTCTTTGGGGAAGAGGAAGTTTATTTTGAATAATTTCCTCCTTAGTAATTCCTACACCTATGTGTCTTTCGCAAACCAGAGCGTGTTTAAAGAAACCTTCTTTCTCTAAAAGTATCCTTCCTAAGTATCCGTGAGCTATATAAGGTTTTTCTCCAAAACAACCAATTTTAGGAGCATAGGTCATAAATATGCCTATATCGTGAAGTAAAGAAGCCTCGTAAATAAACTTTTTATCTACCTGAGGAAACTTTTCTGCTACTTTTAAAGCTTTTTCTGCTACAGCTAAAGAATGATTCATTAAGATTTTAAAAAGTAGTGTTTCAGGAGGATAATACTTTTTTATAATATTTTCAAGGCTTTTCAGCAATTTTTAAAAAAACTTTTTCAATTAAGTTTTTTTATTAATTATAAAACTAAAAAGTAAAATGTGAATTTTACAAAGAAGAAATGTGAGATTGGAAAGTTGCAAAAACTTAAAAACTCTTTATAATTAAGTTTTTATGAAACTGTTAAGTTGGAAACTTCCTAATAAAAAGGGATATTTTGGGAAATTTGGAGGACGTTTTGTCCCAGAAACTCTCATACCCTTGCTTTACGAATTAGAATCAGTTTATTCTAAAATTAAAAAAGATGTTACTTTTTGGAAAGAATGGAAGGCTCTTCTTCAAGAATATGCTGGAAGGCCAACGCCTCTTTATTTTGCCCGAAATTTTTCCAAATATTTAGGAGGGCACTTAAAAGTATATCTTAAAAGAGAAGATCTTCTTCATACAGGAGCTCACAAATTAAATAACACTATTGGACAAGTTCTTTTAGGAAAAAAAATGGGCAAAAGTAGAATTATTGCTGAAACAGGAGCAGGTCAGCATGGTGTTGCTACAGCTACAGCTTGTGCCTTGCTCAATATGAAATGTGTAGTTTATATGGGAGCCAAAGATACAGAAAGGCAAGCTTTAAATGTTTTTAGAATGCAGCTACTTGGGGCCCAAGTTATTCCAGTTTGTTCAGGAACTCAAACTTTAAAAGATGCTATAAATGAAGCTTTAAGGGACTGGGTAACTAATGTAAAAGATACTTTTTATGTAATTGGTTCAGTAGTGGGTCCTCATCCTTATCCTATGATGGTAAGGGATTTCCAAAGTATTATCGGACAAGAAACTAAAAATCAAATTTTAAAAAGGGAAGGAAGACTTCCTGACTTTATTATAGCTTGTGTTGGAGGAGGCTCAAATGCTATGGGCATCTTTTATCCTTTTGTTAGATATTCGCAAGTAAAACTTATAGGGGTTGAAGCTGCTGGACTGGGTTTAAATTCTGAGTTCCATTCCGCTACCCTTTGTGCAGGAGAACCTGGAGTTCTTCATGGAATGCTCACTTATCTCCTGCAAGATAAAACTGGACAAATAAAAGGCGCACATTCTATAGCTCCTGGACTTGACTATCCTGGAGTAGGACCTGAACATACCTATTTTAAAGAAATGGGAAGAGCGAAATACGTTTCTATAACTGACAAAGAAGCTTTAGAAGCTTTTCAAGTGCTTTCAGAGGTAGAAGGTATTATACCAGCCTTGGAATCAGCCCATGCTGTAGCTTATCTTATAAAAATTGCTAAAGAACTTCCTTCAGGAAGTGTAGTAGTGATTAACTTGTCTGGAAGAGGAGATAAAGATGTAAATACAGTAAAAGATTTACTTATGAAAAATGAAAAGAGCTAAATTACTTGAAAAAAGAATTCTTTTCTTTAAAGAAAGAAAAGAAGTTGCTCTAATTCCTTATCTTACTTGTTGGGACCCTGATCTTGAAACTACAGAAGCTATTTTGTGGGAAATATTAGAAACTAATCCTGTTTGTATAGAACTAGGATTTCCGTTTTCGGACCCAGTTGCAGATGGACCAACTATTCAAAAGGCAATTGTAAGGGCTTTAACTCATCATCCTACTGTAGAAAAGTTTTTTGAGTTTGTAGCAAAACTTAATTCTAAAGGTTTTCCCATACCCCTTATTTGTATGACTTATTACAACATCGTTTATCGTTTTGGTCTGGAAAAAGCAGTTTCTTATGCTTTGGATTCTGGACTTTCGGGTTTTATTATTCCTGACTTACCTATAGAAGAAGCTGGTCCATGGCTTAAAGCTAATAAGAATAAAAATTTAGCCACTATTTTTTTAGCAGCTCCTACCTCTTCTGAGGAAAGAATAAAAAAAATTGCTCAAAAATCAACAGGATTTCTTTATTATGTTTCTCTAACAGGTATTACTGGAGCACGAGATAAACTTCCTGATGACTTAGCCTCTAGGTTAATTCAAGTAAAAAAACTTTCTCCCATTCCTGTAGCTGTAGGCTTTGGCATTGCCAAAGCTGAACATGTGACTCTGCTTTCTTCTTATGCAGATGCTTTAGTAGTAGGAAGTGCAATAGTTAATATTATAGAAAAAGAAGGTAAAAAAGCTCCTCAAGCAATTAAAAAATTTCTAAAAAGTCTAAAAAATGAAAGTAGTTAAAGTTAAAACTTCTTCATCCTACGAAATTTTAATAGAAGAAGGGCTTTTTAATCGGATTCCTAATGATCTAAAAGAAAATTTCAATTTTGGGAAAATTGCTGTGATCACGGATAATATAGTAGAAAAACTTTGGGGAGAAAAATTTCTTGAAAATCTTAAAAAAGCAAGCCTTAAAGCTCAACTTTTTAGTTTTCCTTCGGGAGAAGCTTCTAAAAATATAGACACTGTAGTATCCTTAGCTAGAAATATGATTAAAAAAAATTTTGACCGAAAAGACCTAATAGTTGCCCTTGGAGGAGGCGTAGTAGGAGACATTGCTGGCTTTTTAGCTAGTATTTATTTAAGAGGTGTACCTTTTGTTCAAATTCCTACTACTTTACTTGCTCAAGTTGATGCCTCGGTAGGAGGAAAAACAGGAGTTGACCTTCCTGAAGGCAAAAATCTTCTCGGAACTTTCTACCAACCTTTAAGAGTATACATAGATCCATTATTTTTACATACTTTACCTTTTGAAGAAATTCAAAATGGTTTGGTAGAAGTTATTAAATACGGATGTATTTTAAAAAGTAAGTTATTTAATTTTCTTAAAAAGAAAGGTAAAGAGATTTACAATTTAGAACCTCAGGACCTAGAATATATAATTTACGAAAGTTGTTCTCTTAAAGCCTATGTAGTTTCTAAAGACGAAAAAGAATCAGGATTTAGAAGAATCCTTAATTTTGGTCATACTATAGGACATGCAATTGAAACTGAACTGAACTATACTATACCTCACGGAACAGCAGTAGCCCTTGGAATTTTAGCTGAAGCTTTAACTTCTGAAAAATTAAAAGTTACTGAAAAAAATATTTTTAACCCTTTACAAGAACTTTTTTCTGAACTTAAACTACCTTTTAAATTTTCTCATCTTTCCTTTAAAATAAACTTAGAAAATCTTCTAGGACATCTTGAAAAAGATAAAAAAGTCTGGAAAGGTAAGTTAACTATAGTTCTCTTAAAAAAAATCGGTAAATCTGTATTTTACGAAGACCCACCTTTAGAGATAATAAGAGAAGTTCTCTATTTGTTAAATTAAAAATTATTTTTTCTTAAAAAGTTTTTTTTTCAAATTTTTAAAAAGGGGGGATTTTAATATGAAAAGATACTTTCCAGATAGAAGCAAGTATACTTTAAAAGATACGGAACATCCTAACTATTTTAAAGATTTCTTTCCCTACACTGAACCTCCTAAGATTTATTTTGACTTTAAATACATTCCTCCGCAGCCTGCAGAAAATTTTTACATTACAGACACCACCTTTAGAGATGGGCAACAAGCTCGAGCACCTTATACTCCAGAACAAATTGTGATTATATTTAAATTTTTAAATAAATTAAGCGGTCCCAAAGGTATTATAAGAAAAACAGAATTTTTTCTTTATACAAAAAGAGATCAGGAAGCTTTAGAAAAATGTCTTTCTTTAGGATACGAATATCCAGAAATTACAGGTTGGATAAGAGCAAAAAAAGAAGATTTAAAATTGATAAAAGATTTTGGTTTAAAGGAAACAGGTATCCTTACTTCTTGTTCTGACTATCATATATTTTTAAAGCTTGGTAAAACAAGAAAGCAAGCTATGGAAGATTATTTAGAAGTAGTAAAAGAAGCCCTTTCACTTGGAATTAGGGTAAGGTGTCATCTTGAAGATATAACAAGAGCTGATATTTACGGATTTGTCGTTCCTTTTGCTATAGAACTTATGAAACTTAGAGAAGAAAGTAAAATAGACATAATTTTAAGACTTTGTGATACATTAGGGGTTGCAGTTCCTTATTCAGAAGCTTGTTTACCTATAAGTGTTCCTAAGCTAGTGAGAACCTTAATTGAAGAAGCAGGTGTCCCAGGAGAATTACTTGAATGGCACGGACATAACGATTTTTATAAAGCTGTGATTAACGCTACTACTGCTTGGCTTTATGGATGTACATATGTTAACGCTTCTCTTTTAGGAATTGGTGAAAGAACGGGAAATACCCCACTTGAAGCCATGGTTTTTGAATATATAAGTCTGAAAGGAACTGCCGACGGAATGGATACTACAGTAATTACAGAAATTGCTAATTACTTTAAAAATGTTTTACACGAAAAAATACCTGTAAGACAACCTTTAGTAGGAGATGAGTTTAACGCTACCAAAGCCGGAGTTCATATAGATGGACTTATAAAAAATGAAGAAATTTATAATGCTTTTGATAGTAAAAAACTTCTTAATAGACCTATCCAAATTATTATTACTGAAAAAAGTGGAACAGCAGGTATTGCCTACTGGATAAACACCCATTTTGGGCTAGAAGGAGAGAAAAGAATTGATAAAAGACATCCTGGTATAGTAAAAATCTACAAAAAAATATTAGAAGAATACGAAAAAGGAAGAATTACTCCTATCTCAAATGAAGAGATGCTTTCCTGGGCTAAAAAGTACTTACCTGAACTTTTTGTTTCCGAACTTGACCACTTAAGGGATTATGCTGTTGAACTTTTAACTAAATATATAGAAGACCTCTCTCAAGACCCAGATATTATCTCTTTAGAGCCTCAAAAAATTAAGATAGTTTTTAAAAAGTTTTTGGAAGACCATCCTTATGTTCAGTTTATATATCTTGTAGATACCGAAGGAAAACCTATTTTAGGTCTTACCAACGATTTAGAATATATTAAAAAATTTGAGGAACTCTTAAAAACTGAAACTTTTGAAACTAGAGAATGGTTTATTAAACCTATGAAAACGGGAAAAATTTATACTTCTAAATTTTATACCTCTCGGATTACTTCCAGTCTCTGCATAACTATATCAATTCCTGTAAGAAGCAAGGAAGAAGAAATTATAGGGGTTTTAGGAATGGATATAAGATTTGAAGACATAATCAAAATGGAAAATGAAAGGTTAGAATAAAATAAAAATTTAAAATAGAAGTTATACATAATTAGTGGTATAATAGTAATTAGCTTAAGATTATTAAATTATTAAAAAAAATTTTTTTGATTTTTAACTTCAAAGTTTTTACATACATTAAATGGAAGAACTTTTAGAACTTATTTATAAACTTGACAAAGCTATAGTAAATGTTCAAAAATTCTCTGAAATCGGGGATAAGATTTTAGAAATTCTTTCAAATAAAATTTCTATTAAGTGGATGAGCATATGTATCATAAAAGGTGACCAACTTTTAATTTCAGCCATGAGTTCTAAAATTCCCTCTTATTTTAAAGAAGGAGAACTTATTCCTTCAAAAGGTACTGCTACTGAGTATGTAGCGAAAACAGGTTTAATTTTATATGAAGAAGATTTAGCCAAAGAACAAAGATTTTGGACAGGAAAGTATCACTACGAAAGCGGTATAAGGTCAATTCTTCGTCTTCCCCTTATTTTTGAAGGAAAAGTGTTTGCAGTATGGGTTATAGCTTCTGACAAACCCAGAGCTTACAGTAAGGAAGATATCGAACTTTTAAAATTAATTGCTTTTCAAATTTCTCCTCCTTTAAGAACTTTCCTTCTTTATGAAGAAACTAAAAAAAAAGCTAGGCTTTTAGAAACTATAAGTAAACTTGCAAAAGTTATTCTCTCTGAAGTAGATATCAATTTAGTTTTTCAAAATTTTGCAGCAGAATTAAAAAAGCATATTCCTTTTGAAAGGTTAAGTATAGGGATTTTAGAAGGAGACAAAATAAAGTATACTACTGTTTCTGAAATTGTTCAAACTGGTAAATTAATAGGAACATCGTTTCCCTTAAAATATACCGCTTCGAGTTGGGTAATTCAAAATCAAAAAACTTTAATAAAAAAAGATTTGCTTAAAGAAAAAGAATTTCTTTTAGAAGAAATAAAAGTTAAACAAGGAATAAGGTCCACTATGCATGTGCCTTTAATTTACAAAGGTAAGGTTTTTGGAACCCTTAATTTTTCTTCTACTCAAGTAGGAACTTATGGAGAATTTGAAAAAAACTTAGTTGAAACTTTGGTCTCTTACATTTCAACCTTAATTGCTTTAGTTTATCTCTATTCTCCACTTTATAATCACTTAACTGAAGTTTATAATCGAAGATACTTTGACGAAAAAATAGATGAATTAATTAACTACTATAATAGGTACAAGGGAGAATTTGTTTTATCTCTTTGTGATTTAGATAACTTCAAGACACTTAATGACCTTTACGGACATTTAGAAGGAGACCGCTGTTTAAAAAAAATTGCTCAAATTATAAGAGAAAATCTTAGAAAAACTGACTTTATTTTTAGATATGGAGGAGATGAATTTGCTATCCTTATGCCTAATACTTCTTTAAAAGACAGTATAAAAATAATGGAAAGACTAAAGTTGGCGATAACAAAAAAAATGAAAGATAAAAAAATAACTGTAAGTATAGGAATTGCAGCTTATCCAAAAGATGGAAAGACAAGAACTGAAATAATAGATAAGGCTGATAGTCGTTTAATTAGAGCTAAAAAGAAGAAAAACTTGATTGTATTCATGGATTAGGAAAAGTAAAGAAGTTTAAAATAAATTGTAAATTAATTAAAATTTTGTAACAAAGGAGAAAACATGAAAATTAAGATTTGGGGAGGAAGGTTTGAGGAGGAAATGGATACCTTTTTTGAAGATTTTAGTGAGTCCGTTTCTTTTGATTACAGATTGGCTTCTTATGAAGTTAAAGCAAGTTTAGTTTATGCCAAAGCTTTAAAAAAAGCAGGAATTCTTAATTCTGAAGAATACGAAAAAATTTGTCAAGGATTGAAAGAAATTGAAAAAGAAATTCTAGAAGGTTCATTTAAGTTTGAAAAAACTTACGAAGATGTTCACATGAATATAGAAAAAGCTTTATTCGAGAAAATAGGGGAAACGGCCTATAAGCTTCATACTGGAAGAAGTAGAAATGAACAGGTAGTTACGGATTTGAGACTATATCTTATTGATGAAATTTTAAAACTTAAGAATTTACTTCTAGAACTTATGGAAAACTTGGTTTTAAAAGCCGAAGAAAATTTAGAAGTGGTGATACCTGGTTTTACTCATCTTCAGCACGCACAACCTGTTCTTTACTCTCACTGGCTTATGGCTTATTATGAAATGTTTGTACTTCACTTTCAGAGAATACTAGATTACGAAAAAAGGCTTAAAATATGTCCTTTAGGGAGTTCAGCTTTAGCAGGATGTGGTTTTTTTTTAAATCGAGAAGAAATTTCTAGAGATCTAGGTTTTTTAGCTCCTTCTAAAAATAGTATTTTCGCTGTAAGTTCTCGCGATTTTGTTTTAGAACTTGCTTTTATTTTAAGTCTTATTATGCTTGATATTTCAAGAATTGGTGAAGAAATAGTAATTTGGATGACTTTAGAATTTAACTTTATAGAACTTCCAGATAGATTTTGTACCGGAAGCTCCATCATGCCTCAAAAGAAGAACCCCGATTCCGCAGAGCTTTTAAGAGCAAAATGTGCCGTGGTTATAGGGAATTTACTTCAACTTCTAACTTTGATAAAAAATCTTCCTTTAAGTTATAATCGGGATTTACAAGAAGATAAGCCCCCTATCTTTCAAGCTTTAGATACTACTTATAAATCTCTAAAAATGCTAAGCTTATTAGTTCAAAGTATAAAGGTTAATCAAAAAAGATTAAAGGAGATTTTAGAAAAAGGACACCTTTTAGCTACAGAATTAGCCGATTATTTAGTAACTAAAGGAATTCCTTTTAGAAAGGCTCATAATCTTTGTGGACAAATAGTTCTTTATGCTGAAAAAACAAATAAAAAACTTTCGGATTTAACTTTAGAGGAATTTAAAAACTTTTCTCCCTTGATTGAAGAAGATGTTTATCAGTGGTTAACTATAGAGCATGCTCTTAAAAGAAGAGAAATTCTTGGGGGTACAGGACCAAAAAGTGTAGAAAAAGAAATAAGAATGGCTAAGGAGGATATTAATAGATGGAAAACTCAACTATCAAATTAATACCTCATCTGCTTTTGTGTTATGATAAAACTCCATCAAGTAAACGAATTTTGGATTACTTAAAAACTGTTTTTAAAGGTGTAAAACTAGAATTAACTCTTCTTCAAGTTGTTACTTTACCTGAAGACTTACTTTATCCTCAAACTGATATTTTAAAAGAACTAAAAAGAGAAGCACAATTAGAAGAAATTCTAAAAACGATTTTTGAAAAAACTGAAATAGAACTTAAAAAAATTGCCGAAACTCTCCAAAAGGATTTTATAGCTAAACCATTGGCTAAACCTGTAATAAAACAGGGAGATTTAGGAGAAACTATTTTGAGATATAGTAAAGAGGATCTTTACGATGGAATAATTATTGGAAGAAGAGGATTAAGTAAAATAGGAAGTTTGGTTATGGGAAGTGTATCTTATAAACTACTTCATCTCAGCGAAATTCCAGTTTGGATTGTAAGAGGAGAAGCATGGAATCAGAAATTTTTAGTAGCTTTAGATACAGAAGAGATGGGAATTAAAGTAGCAGATTATGTTACCTTTATTTTAAAAAATCATCCATTTGCGGAAATAAAATTTTTACATATTACATCTCCTTTTACAAAGCTTGAAATTGAAGAAGAAAATTTAGAAACTTTGGTTAAGAAAGCCTGTGGTAATGAAAGTTATCAAAGATTCTTTTTAAGTCTTTACAATGTAGTTACTGAGAATCAGTTTGACCCTGAAAGGATAAAGTTTAAAGTCAAAAGAGCTTTATTTGGACCAGCAGGAGATATTATTAGAGAAGTTAAAAAAGAAAACTATGGGACAGTAATAGTTGGAAAAAGAAAAAAAAGAGGATTAAAAAGTTTAATTTTAGGGTCTGTAAGTCATAAAATTGTAAATTATTTTGCTGACCGTACAGTATGGGTAATAAGTTAAAGTGTCCTAAGTGTAAAAGGGAGGTAACCTGGGAAAATAATCCTTATAGACCCTTTTGTTCCAAGGTATGTAAATTAGCTGACCTTTACAGCTGGCTAGAGGAGGAATATCGGATTAAAATTTCAGATGACATTATAAAAGATTTTCCACATGTGGAATTGGAATTAAAAAAAGTCAATTTGAAAAATTCTAAAAAAATAAAAAAGGAGTAATAAAGTATTTGGTACAAAAGATTAGAAATAAATCTGTTTAATCTTAAAGAAAATTTAAAAACTATTAAAAAGCTTCTTCCTTCTGAAACTAAAATATTAGCTGTGATTAAAAATGACGCTTATGGACATGGTCTTTTAGAGGTAGCTCGTTCTCTTTCTCAGGAAGGAATTTTTGGATTTGGACTTTCTGAACCTTGTGAAGCCTATTTATTAAGAAAAGCAGGATTTATACATCCTATACTTCTTCTTTCCGGTTTTGAAAAAGACTGGCTTTCAGATATTTATTCTCTAAGAATTACCCCTACGGTGGTAAACTTTAATACTTTTGAATGGTTAATAGAATTTACTTTAAAAAAAGGAGTTAATTTAGAATTTCATTTAAAAGTAGATACAGGTATGCATCGTTTTGGACTACCTTTAGAAGAAGTAGAAAAATTTGTTGAAAAGCTTAAAGAAAATCCACAATTAAAACTTGCAGGGCTTATGACTCATTTTTCCTGTGCAGAAAATTTGGAACACGAATTGACTCAAATTCAACTAAGAAATTTTAAAAAAGTTAAACTATATTTAGAAAAAAAAGGCATTTTCCCTAAATTTATTCATTTTGCTAATTCGGCGGGAATTATTTTTTTTAATGAAAAAGGCAATTTGGTTCGTCCAGGAATAAGCTTGTATGGAAGTTATCCCAATTTTAAAGCTAGAAATTATATCAAACTTAAACCTGTTATGAGTTTAAAATCTAGAATAGTTGAGATTAAAAAAATCAAGAAAGGTGAGTATGCCGGATACGGTCCTAATTTCCAAGCCAAAAAAGACACTCTTTTGGGACTAGTTCCAGTGGGATATGGGGATGGATATTTTAGAAGTTTAAGTAACAAAGGTTTTGCAAACTTACGTGGAAAAAGAGTTCCTTTAGTAGGTAATATTTCTATGAAAGTCCTTTATCTAGACCTTACGGAAATAGAAAATCCTAAAATAGGGGAAGAAGTCATTCTTTTAGGAGGAGAAAAGGAGGAAGTACCGGTAGATGAGTTAGCGCAGTTAGCAGGAACTATTAGTTATGAACTCTTTTGCAGTTTGGGAAAAACTTTACCTAAAGTATTTAAAACTTAATGTTTAATATTGAGTTTTCAGAAATTTTGGTGATTTTTTTAGTTGCTCTTATAGTTTTAGGACCTGAAAAACTTCCTGAGATAGGAAAAATATGGGCTAAGTTTTCCTTAGAAATAAAAAAAAGTGTAGATCAAATTAAAAAAGAATTAAAGTTGGAAGACCTTGAAAGAGAGGTTAAAGAAATAAAAGAAATTTTAAGGAAAGAAATTCATGAAAAAGATAGAAATTCCTAAATTTCTTGAACCAGAAATTTTAAAAAAAATTAGGTATTATTTTATTTATTATCTTTTAGTATTTTTTTTATTGTGGATACTTTTTTTTATTTACTCTCCTCAA
>JAUQQL010000059.1 GCA_030578315.1 Thermodesulfobacteriota bacterium
TTTTAAGTTTTTTAATTTCTTTAAGTTTAGTTTTTTATTTTTTTTCTCACAAAAATTTTAAAATTTTATCTTGTGAAAATCTTTTTGTTCAAAAAGATATTTTAAATGGCTGGTTTGAAGATGACTCTTTTTTCATATCTCTAGAAAACTTTCAAAAAAAGCCTTCAGAAGTTAAAAATTTTTATTTTTTGGGAAAAGTAAAAATTAAAGAAAAAGTATATAAAAATCAAAATTCTAGCATAAAAATTAGAATTATTTGGGGAGAACAATTAGCCGAGGGATGGGAAAACTTCTTTTTAAAAGTTTTTAAAATTGATGATAGCCATGTTTTAGCTGAATTAAACATTAAAGGATTCCGCAGTTATCTATACAAAAAAAGCGAAGATAAGTATAGTATTGTTATTCTTATTTTTAAAAGCTTACACGATGTTTTTTTAATATGTTTTGATTTTAATTATTTTAATTTAAAAGAAAGTCTTTATTTGTTAGAAAAATTTCCTTTAGAGAAATTTCGTTTAACTTCTTGCTCTCAAAATTAATTCTTTCATTTCTTTTACTGCTTTTTCCATCCCAACCATAATAGCTCTGGATACAATGCTATGTCCTATACTAAATTCTTCAATTTCTGGTATAGCAGCTACAGGTCCTATATTTTCGTAATTAAGGCCATGTCCTGCGTGAACTATAAGTCCCAAATCTTTAGCTATACGAGCAGCAATTTCTATTTTAGATAATTCTTTTTCTTTTTCCTCCTCATTTAAAGCCTCTGCATATATTCCTGTATGAATTTCCACAATTTGAGCTCCTGTTTTTTTGGCAAGTTTCATAGCTTTTTCTTCTGGATTTAAGAAAAGACTCACCTTTATTCCAGACTGATTTAACTCTTTTACTACTTTTTTGACTTCTTCTACTTTTTCTTCTAAATTCATTCCTCCTTCTGTAGTTATTTCTTCGGGTCTTTCAGGGACTAAAGTCACCTGGTATGGTTTTATTTCCTTAGCAAATTTTATTAGGTTTTCGTCTATAGCCATTTCTAAGATAAGTTTTGTTTTAATAATTTCTTTTATTATTCTAACATCACGTTCTTTAATGTGTCTTCTATCTAAACGAAGGTGAAGTACGATTCCGTCAGCTCCTCCCAGTTCTGCAAGAACAGCTGCATGAACAGGGTCAGGGTAATAAGACTTCCTAGCTTCTCTTACTGTAGCTACATGATCTACATTAACTGCAAGTTTTGCTGGCATATATTCCCTCCTTTTTACAAAGTTTAAAAGTTCTTTTTTTCCTTTTTTTTTAGCTAACTTTTTTAAAAGATTCAATTCGTTTTTTTGCATAAGCCACGGAGCATAAACCCCTTTTTCGTGTTCGTAATTTAAAAGATGAAGAAGTCCATGAATACATAAAGATAAAAGATAATTTTCAAAATCCAAGTTATATAAGTTAGCCTCCTTTTTAGCAGTGTCAACCGAAATTATTATATCTCCCAAGTGAGAAGTCATAGGCCCTTTACCTTTGTTTAAAGGAAAGGCTAAAACATTGGTAGGATAAGATCTTCCTAAGTAAATACGATTTAGTTTAGAAATATACTCGTCTGAAGTAAGAGTTAGACAAACTTCCTTAGAAATTACTTTAAGTAAAGAAAGAGCTTTATATAAACTTATTTTTAAAAAAGAAATTATTTCTTCCTCTAAAGAGATATTTTCCCAAAGTTTAATAAAAATTTTATTTTTCATTTACTTTTTTAGCAAAAATTAAAAATCCTGTATGTGCAACCATACGGTCTTCAGGTCTTATTCTTTCAGGGTTCGTTTTATATTTTCTGACAAGAATTTCTACTACTTCTATATCTACAAAAGGGTATTTTTCAAGAATTTTTAAACACTGAGAAATCTGATTAGTTGTGGGGACAATGATCCCAAGAGTACTACCTGATTTTAAAGCTTGCCAGCTAGCTTCAATTAAAAACCAAGGCTCTTTTAAATCTAAAAAAACTGCATCAACTTCTTTTTCATCAAACTTTTCTTTTACTTCTACATTTTTTAAAATTACTCTCTCACTAAGTTTAACTTTCTGTAAATTCTTTTTGACTATTTCTAAAAATTTAGCTTCTTTTTCATAAGAAATTACTTTACCCTTTTCTCCTACCATATAGGCCATAGCTAAAGTTAAAGCTCCTGAGCCTGCTCCACATTCAAGAACTATTTTATCAGGTCCTATTCCTAATTTTAAAAGAATGTATCCTATGTCTTTAGGATAAATGATCTGAGTAGCCCTCTCAACTTTCATTAAAAAATCAAAAAGGGTTGGCCGTAAAAGAAAAAACTTTTCTCCTCTTTTTCCATAAACAACTTCTCCAAATTTTCTTCCTATAAGCTCTCCCAAAAAAAGAGAATCTTTATGAGTGTGAAAAGTTTGTGACTTTACCTCTACAAGATAATTTTTTCCATCAGAAGTTTGTAAAATAACCCAATCCCTTTCTTTAACACACATATTAAATTTTAAGAAAAACTTTAAATCCTTTATAAGTCATATAAAGGTCAGCTTTATGCGAAATTTCAAAAGGAGAGTGCATAGACAAAAGAGGAGGTCCAACATCTACAATATCCATTCCATAAGAAGCGAAATACTTAGAAACCGTTCCACCCCCTCCTTCATCAACTTTTCCCATAGAAACTACTTGATAAATTACACCTTCTTTATCCCAGTTTTCAAGTAACCATGCTAAAAATTCCACATGGGCTTCGTTAGCCATATACTTTCCTCCGTGCCCAGTATACCTGCTTACTGCTACTCCACATCCCATCTTAGCATCATTTAGTTTGTCGTGTACCTCTATGTAGTTAGGATCGATTCCTGCAGTAACATCTGCAGAAATAGCTTTAGTTTTACTCATTACTTCAAAAAAGTTATCAGGAGTAGGACTAATTTTTAAGCCTTTCATAATAAAGTAAACTATTTTTTCAAAAATTCTGCTCTTAGCTGAAGTATTCCCTTCAGAACCAATTTCCTCCCTGTCCATAAATAAAACTAAAGTAGTATGCTTAGGATCCTCCACCTCTAGAAAAGCTTTAAAAGAAACAAAAGCACAAATTCTGTCGTCTTGTCCATAGCCTCCTATAAAAGCTTTATCTATTCCTACTTCCTTAGCAGGACCAGCAGGAACTATGTAAAGTTCTCCTAAAACAAAATCTTCTTCCTTTAAACCATAAGTTTCATTTAAAATTTTTAAAACATTAAGCTTTATTTTTTCTTTTATTTCTTTATTTTCATTTTCTAAGGATGCATTTTTGATAGGTATTCCGCCAAAAAGAAGATTTAGTTTTTCTCCTGTTATAGCTTCGGTAAGCTTTTTTTCTCCTTGAATCTTTTTAGCTAAATGAGGTAAAAGGTCGCATACTGTAAATACAGGCTCTCCTTCCTTTTCTCCAATAACAATTTTAATTACTTCACCTCCTTTTTTTACTACAGTTCCATGTAATGCTAAGGGTTTAGCAACCCAGTGATACTTTTTAATACCTCCATAGTAGTGAGTTTTTAAAAAAGCCAAATTTGTATCTTCAAAAAGAGGATGAAGTTTTAAATCAAGTCTCGGAGCATCAATATGACTAACGATAATCCTTAACCCTTCAGTAAGAGGCTTTTCACCAATTCTCCAACAGGCTAAAAACTTATTTTTATAAACTAAAAACCCCTTTTCAAGCTGTTTTTCATTAAAATTTTGATTTTTTAAAATTGAAGTAAAAAATTCTACACACTCTCTTTCTGTTTTAACTTCACTAAGAAATTTTAAGTATTCTTGAGCAAGTTTTTCCAATTCTTTTTTTTCTTCGTCTACAAGTTTTTCAAATACATGTTCAGACTTATAAATTAAATTTTTTCCTAACTTTTCAATCATTTCTCCTCCTCCCTCCTTACAAAATCTCATGCTTTGACTACTTTTACCTTTTTAGGAAATAAATTTTTCAAAACTTCAGGAGAATCTAAAAGTCGTCCTATAAGATTTACTTCACTTGCAGGAAGTGGATTTTCATCAACAGATATAGGAGTTTTACCAAAAAAAATGGCTATAGCTTTGCCAGGAGGCCAATATCCAAGGTCTCCTACTTTAACTTTAAGAGTTGCTGTCTCATCTAAAGAAAAATCAAAAGGTATAGAAAAATAAAATTCTTCACCCCAGATGTTTACCTTAGATTCAACTGGAAGAATTTCGTATATGCCTTTGGCGCAAGGTGTATCATAAAGCTCGGCTAAGACTTCTTTTTTTTCGTCAAAAATTAATTTTATTTTCATAAAATGCCCTCCTTATATTATTAAAAGAGTCACCCATCTTTATTTTAAAGTATAGGAAGATACTTTTTTATTTCGTACTCAGTAACTATTATTCTATAGTCATCCCACTCTATTTTTTTACTCATAATTAGCTGTTCAAAAATATGGTCTCCGAGGGCTTCTCTTAAGAGTTCACTTTTTTCAGCGTACTCAATAGCCTCAATTAGACTTCCTGGAAGTTCTTCAATTCCAAGTTTAGCTCTTTCTTCGGCACTCATATGATAAACATCTCTTTCTACAGGCTCAGGTAAAGGATATTTTTTTTCAATTCCTTTTAAACCTGCATGTAACATAGCTGCAAATGCAAGATAAGGATTACAAGCTGGATCAGGAGAACGAAGTTCAATTCTAGTTGCTTTCTCTTTTCCAGGTTTGTACATCGGAACTCTTATAAGAGCTGACCTATTTCTTCTTGCCCAACAAATATAAACCGGAGCTTCGTAACCCGGAACTAATCTTTTGTATGAATTAACCCACTGATTTAAAACTAAAGTAATTTCTTTAATATGTTTTAATAGCCCGGCAGTATACCACTTAGCAATGTCAGAAAGATGATAAGGGTCTTGAGGGTCAAAAAAAGCATTTTTTTCTCCTATAAAAAGACTCTGATGAGTATGCATCCCACTTCCATTTACACCATAAATAGGCTTAGGCATAAAGGTAGCATAAACTCCATATTTTCTAGCTATTTCCTTTACTGTTACCCGATAAGTCATAACAATATCAGCCATTTCAAGAGCATCTGCATATCTTAAGTCAATTTCATGCTGAGAAAAAGCCACCTCATGATGAGAATATTCTACTTTTATTCCCATCTCTTCCAAAGCTAAAATAGTATCTCTTCTTAAATCTTCTGCTGCATCCATTGGATAGTCAAAGTAACCTCCTTCGTCAAGAATTTCAGGTGCTTTATCAGATTTAAAGTAAAAAAACTCAAGTTCAGGACCTAAATAAAAATTAGTAAAACCCATTTTTTTCATCTTTTCTAAAGCTCTTTTAAGTGCGTATCTTGGGTCTCCTTTATAGGGAGTTCCATCAGGTTCGTAAATGTCACAAAAAAACCTTGCCACAGCCTTTTCTTTAGGTCTCCAAGGCAAAAGAGCAAAAGTCGTAGGGTCTGGAATAGCTATCATGTCCGATTCATCAATTCTAGCAAAACCTTTAATAGATGAACCATCAAAACCCATCCCTTCCGAAAAAGCAGTCTCAAGCTCATCTACATGTATAGCAAAACTTTTTAACTGTCCAAGAATATCC
>JAUQQL010000025.1 GCA_030578315.1 Thermodesulfobacteriota bacterium
ACTTTTTGATTTTTAAATTTTTTTTCTAAAACTTTTATCATTTCAGGATCAATTTCTAAAAGATAAAGTTTTTTAAGTGGAGTATTTAAAAGTTCTTGGGTTAAATTTCCTGTTCCAGGACCTATTTCTACTACTATTTCATCCTCTTTTATTTCTAAATTCTCTACTAATTTTTTAATAACTCCTTTAGAGATAAGAAGATGTTGCCCCCATTTCTTTTTTAACATTTTAATTTATATTTTAAATAGTAATAATGAAATTCTCAAAATTTCAAATAGCATTTTTTTTGATTTTATTTTATTTCTTTTTTTTAACTCAGATTAGTCTAGCTTTAAGTATAGAAAAAATAATTCCTATTGTGGGTGAAAAACAAATTTTAATAAGCGTCTATTATAAAGAATTTCCTTTTCAAGAATTGGTTTTGGCTTTAAAGTCTCAAAAGTATCCCATTATAATAGAGTACGAATTTGAGATCTATGAAAAGCGTTTTTTTCGCGATTCTTTGCTTTATAAAGAGCTATTTTCTCAAAAACTATATTACAACTCAGAAAAGAATCTTTATTGTTTAGAAGAAAGAGGAGAAGTTAAAACTTTTGAAAAACCAGAATCAGCTGTAAAAAGTGTAAGTTATTTAGATTCTTATTCATTAAACTTTGTTCCTTTACCTTTTAAAAATTACTTAAAACTAAAATTTAAGTTAAGTTATTCAACACATTTGTCTAAAGATTTAAAATTTGCTTTTACAACTAAAACAAAATTTTTGAAAACAGAAAAAGAATATCATTTTTAAAATTTTTTATATTAAATGTTTATTAAAAAACTTGAGAAAATTTTAAAAAAGCAAAAATTTATTTTATTTTTGTTAATAATAGTAGGTTTTTTAATTTATTTAGAATTCAATTTATTTGATATTTCTTTTTTGAATTTAAATCAAAAAAATATATTTATTTTTCTTTTAATTCATATAAACTTATTTTTAATTTTACTTTTAATATATTTAATTTTTAGATATTTATTTAAAGTCTTTGAAGAATTAAAATTAACTAAATTTTCTGAAAGTATAAGAACTAAATTAATTGGAACTTATTTATTATCCATTATTTTTCCTTCATTTATTCTTATTTTAATTAGTTTTATATTTCTCAAAACAAGTTTTGATTATTGGTTTAAAGAATTTTTAGAAGATAATATAATTTCTAAAGTTATCAAAACAGAAGAATATTACAAAGAAATAGAAAGGGAACTTTTAAATAAAGGTTATGCAATATATAATGAATATATTTCTAAAACAGAAGTAATTAAAAGTAAAGACTTAAGAGAAAAGTATCGTTACTTTATGGGGATAGATTCTATAGAAGTGTATACTTTAGAAGGTAAAATTTATAAAAAAACTTATTCTTCTGATATTCCAGAGAAATTAGGTATTCCACCTTCGATTTTAGAAAGTATTTTAAAAGAAAAGATTCCTAAATCTCATATTTCTATAGTAAAATCTAAACATTTAATTAGGGTTTTTATTCCGGTAAAAAGTTTAAATAATAATGAATATATATTAGCAATTGGAAAATTTGTAGATTTAAGTGAAATATCCGAACAAAATTTTTTTAAAGAAAATAATTTATTACAATATTTAAAGTGGTTTCTGATTTTGTCAACTGTAATTATTTTTCTTTTAGTAATATTTATTGGAATATGGGTAGGTACTAAGATAGGTAAAAATTTAACAGAACCTATACAGAAATTAATAATTGCTACTCAAAAAATTTCTCAAAAAAATTATCAACTAGATGATATAGAATCTTATGAAATTACTGAAGATGAAGTAGGGAAACTAGTTATTTCTTTTAAAGAGATGGTTACAAAGATTAAAGAATATGAAGAAGCTTTAAAAAAATATAATGAATATTTAAAAACTATAATAGATTATCTTCCAGTTGGAATTATATTATTAAATGAAAAACTTGAAATAACATATTTTAATAAAGTTATTAAACAGTACTTACAAGAATTTAAAATAGAAACAGCTGAAGAATTATTGCAGAAGACTATAAATTCGTTCGGAGAAAAAGAAACTTTTTTAAATTTTCTATCTTCTTTAACTCAAAGTCCATTTTATAAAATTGTTGACTTTCAAATTTTAGATAAAAATAAAATTATTTTTGGTATAACAATTTTAAAAATTTCGTTTATTAATGAGAAAGGGTATATATTAATAATTGAAAACATAGAAGAAAAAGAAAAAATAGAAAAATTATCCATGTGGAAAGAAATGGCTTTAAGAGTAGCTCATGAAATTAAAAATCCACTTACTCCTATAAAACTTTCTGTTCAAAGATTGAGAAAAAAACTTTTTGATAGACTTAACACAGAAGAAGACAAAGAAATACTTTTAAAAACTACAAGTATTATAGAAAATTATATAGAAGAGCTTAAAAATTTAGTAACTGATTTTTATTACTTTTCTAAAATCCCAGCTTTGACATTAGAAAGGCAATCTTTAATAAAAAATATAGAAGAAGTTATAAATTTATATAAATTAGCTTATCCTAATATAAAATTTTTATTGGAATATAATAAAGACTACGAAATTTTATTGGATAGTTTTTATTTAAGAAGGGTGTGGATAAATTTATTAGATAATGCTATTAAATCTATGAATGGTGAGGGAGAAATAAAAATAAAAGTGTATAATTTAGATAATTCAGTGAAAGTTGAATTGATAGATCAAGGTGAGGGATTACCTTTTGAAGTAAAAGAAAAATTATTAAAAGGAGATGTTTCTGAATTAAAGGGAGTAGGGACAGGATTATTTATTGTATATACTATTTTAAAATTGCACAAAGGGTCTTTAGAATTAAGAGAAAATTTTCCACAAGGTACAGTATTTATTTTAAGTTTTCCTCTACTCTAAGGCACTTTTTTATATTTTTTTCTTCTTGCTCGTTAAGCGCTCTTATTTCTCCTTCTTTTAAATCGTCTAATGTTATGCACCCTATAGCAACTCTTTTTAAATTTAATATTTGATATCCAAATTTTTTGAACATTCTCTTAACTAAATGGTATCTACCTTCATAAACTTCTAATTTAACTTTATTTTTTTCCCGATTTAAGTATTCTATTTTTGAGGGAAGGGTTATACCATCTATAAGTTCTACCCCATGTTCTAGAGCAATTTTATCTTCATCTTTAAGAGCTCTGTTTAGTTCTACTTCATAAATTTTGGGTACTTTCCACTTAGGGTGAAGAATTCTGTAAGCTAAAATTCCGTCATTGGTTAAAAGGAGAAGGCCTTCTGCATCTTTATCTAATCTTCCTACAGGAAAGAGTTCTTTGTAACCTGGTAAATTGCTAGAAATTAATTCCATAACTGTAGGATGTTTAGGGTCTTTAGTAGAAGTAATGTAACCTTTAGGTTTATAGAATTTGTAATAAAAATTAATTTTAAAATCCAATTTTTGGTTTTCTACTTCTACTAAATCAGTTTTTAAATTTATTTTAAATTCTGGATCTTTTATAATGTTAGAATTTACTTTAACTTTTCCCTTTTTAATTAGATGTCTCACTTCTTTTCGCGAACCCCAACCTGCTAAAGAAAGAAATTTATCTAAACGAAGATACATATTTCTTATTTACACTCAGCCCAATTTTTTCCAAATTTTAAGTGAACTTTAAGAGGAACTTTTAATGTATAAGATAGGTCAAGGTAAGAAAAAGGGTTTTCCATAACTTCAGGAAGAATTTTTCTTAAAATTTCAACTTCGGTTTCAGGAACTTCTAACACAAGTTCATCATGAACTTGTAAAAGGAGAGAAGTTTTTAAATTTGCTTTCTTCAGTTTTTTAAAAAGAACTACCATAGCAGTTTTAATAAGATCAGCAGCTGATCCCTGAATAGGAGTATTTATAGCCATTCTCTGTCCTAACTCCCTTATACTTCTATCTGAACTAAAAATTTCTGGAATATACCTTTTTCTTCCTGATATAGTTTTCACGTATCCTTTTTCTTTAGCAAAGGCTATAGTTTTTTCAATGTAGTCTTTTATTTTAGGATATCTTTCAAAATATTTGTTAATAAAAATTTCAGCAGATTTAACATCTATTTTTAGTTCTTTACTTAAACCGTAAGGGCTCATACCGTAAGCTATGCCGAAGTTTATAATCTTGCTCATTCTTCTCATTTCAGGAGTAACCTTTTCCGGAGAGACTCCAAAAACTTCACAAGCCGTGTAAGTATGAATATCTTCTCCTCTTTCAAAGGCTTTTATTAAGTTTTCATCTTCGGAAAAGTGAGCCAGTATTCTTAATTCAACTTGAGAATAATCTACACTACAAAGCAAAAACCCATCTTCAGATATAAAAGCTCGCCTGATAGCAAGCCCTTCTTCACCTTTTATAGGGATGTTTTGCAAATTTGGATTTTGAGAACTAAGTCTTCCAGTAGCTGTTCCTGTCTGATTAAATTCGGTATAAATTCTATGAGTTATAGGATTAGTATGTTTAAGAAGGGCTTCAAGGTAGGTACTTTTTAACTTATAAAGAGTACGATACTGAAGAAGAAGTTCTGCTACAGGATGAAGAGGTGCCAGTTCTTCTAAAACCTCAGCATCTGTAGAAGGACTTAGTCCCTTAGGTGTAGACTTAACTTTAGGGAGTTTAAGCTTTTCAAAAAGGAGATGAGCAACTTCTTGACTTGACCTGGGATTAAATTT
Source organism: Thermodesulfobacteriota bacterium (assembly GCA_030578315.1). Lineage (GTDB taxonomy): Bacteria > Desulfobacterota > Thermodesulfobacteria > Thermodesulfobacteriales > Thermodesulfobacteriaceae > Thermodesulfobacterium. The sequence continues at coordinate 4,709 of JAUQQL010000025.1, forward strand.
AGATCCTACTAGTTGAAAAAGTTTTTCTTCCAAATTTTGTAGTCTTTGTTGATATTCTTTATTTAAACTTCTAACATAGTCTAAGTCAATTTTTATTCCTTTTCTTTCCATATCAGCCAATACACAACTTAAAGGTGTCTCAACTTTGGTTAACCATTCTTCAAGATCCTCTTTCTCTATTTTTCTTTTTAAAGTTTCACCTAAAAGAAAGAGAGCTGAAGCTTTTTTTGCTGCTCCCTCGGGAGTATTTTTAATGTGGTCTATTTTTATATCTAAATATTCTTGGCATAAAAATTCTAAAGAATAGTTTTTTAAAGAAGGATTTAAAAGATAACTTGCAAGCTTTGTATCAAAAACTCTTTTAAAAGAAAAATTCCATTTTTTTACTAGCTTTTTATAATCATGCACTATAAAAAGGGAATCCAATTTTTCTAATTGGTTTTTTAAAAAGAAAGAGAACTCGCTCTGAAAAACTAACTCTTTACTTGGAGCTAAAAAAAAATCCTTAGAAGCCTCTAAAATAAACAAAGAACCTTTTAATTCCAAAGGGAAAAGTGCTACCTGAAAGAAATTTTTTATTTGCTCCAATGTTTCTAACTTTTTTAACTCTGGTTTTAACTCTACTTGAGGAAATAAAATTTCTGCTAGAAATTTTCTAAATTCAAGTTCTTTAAAAATTGCTCTTAAGCGAGTAAAGTCCGGATTTTTTCTTTGATAAAAAGAAAGTTCCTTAGAAGGTAAAGGAGCGTGAAAATTTAAGTGAATCAATTTTAAATTGTTAAAAACAACTTCCTTATATTTTATAAGTTTTTCTCGAAGCTTAGGAGAGAGTAAATTTAGTTTTTCGTAAAGGTTTTGAAGAGAACCAAACTTTAAAAGAAGGTCTTTAGCAGTTTTTTCGCCTATTCCAGGAATTCCTGAAATATTATCACTTGGGTCTCCAACTAGAGCTTTAAATTCCGGAAAAAGAGAGGGAGCAAATCCGTATTTTTTAAAAAATTCTTTCTCATCTAAAAAACAATCCTTTATAGGATCATAAAAAATTACTTGAGGACTTATTAAAGAATAAAGGTCTTTGTCTGCTGTAATTAGTATGGTAGGTAAGGAAAAAGTTTTTATAAAACTTGCCATAAGATCATCAGCTTCATATCCAGGTTGAGAAACTATAGGTATACCTAGAGAAACAATTATTTTTTTTATATAAGAAATTTGAACTTTTAAATCTTCAGGCATTCCAGGACGAGTAGCTTTATAATCTTTAAAAATTTCGTGTCTAAAAGTAGGAAATCTCTCATCCATAAACCATACAACATAAGGGGGCTCCCATTCTCTAAGAATTTTCCAAAGCATTTGAGTGGTTCCAAAAATAGCCTTAGTAGGAAATCCTTTAGAAGTAGTTAAATATCCAGGAATAGCAAAGTAAGCTCTGTAGATAAAGGAAGTTCCATCTATTAAAACTGCATAATCTTTCTGAAAAAAAGGTACATTTTTCATAGATAAACTACTGTTACTCCCTCTCCCCCTTCATGAAGGGGAGCAGGTTCGAAAAATCTTACGAGAGGATGTTTTTCTAGGTACTCTCTTATAGCAGTTTTTAATCTACCTGTGCCAGTTCCATGACCAAAATAAATCACTTTAGTACCTTTTAAAAAAGCTTTATTCAAAATTTTTTCTATCTCATTTATAGCTTCCTGCACTGTTAGTCCTTTAATAACGATTTTTAGTTTTTCTTCTCTTAACTTTTCCTGAAACTTTTCAAAAGTCTCTAGTTCAAAACTTAGGGGAGGACTTCCCTTGGGCAAAACCGCTATTTTTCTTACTTCATTTTTGTATAATTCCAACTTTAAATTACCTATTTTTATTTCTAATTTTTTATCTTTTATTTTCAAGACCTTTCCTTCTTTTTTAAAAGGGAAAACATATACCCAATCTCCTTCTTTTATTTCTTCTTCTATAAATTTAGAATCTCCTATAATTTGACTAAAGAGTTCTTGCCACCTATTTAAAATCTTAGTTAAACTTTTTTTAGAAGTAGCATCTTGAAAAAAGCTTTCTTTTAAGCTATTTAACCAATTTTTAAATTCCTCTCCCCATTTTTTTAACTGAGTTTCCAATTTACAATAGTAAAGTTCTTCAATTTTTTGCTCTTTTTCTTCAAGATATTTTTCTTTTTTTCTAACTTCTTCTAGTTTTTCCTCGTAAATTTTTTTCTTTTTTTGAAGAAGTTTTTTTTCTTCTCTAAGAAAATTTTCCCATTGCCATAAAGGGTTTTCTTTTAAATAGTTTTTAGCTTTTTCTATAAGTTCTAAAGGAATACCTAACTTTTCTGCCAAATCAAAAGCCAAAGACTCTCCCAATATTCCATAAATTAACTTATAAGATGGTCTAAGGGTTTTAAAATCGTAACCCATGGTAGAAATTTTTACGTTTGGAAGATTTTTAACTATAAGATTTTTCAAATATTGAGAGTGGGTGGTAAGAACAACTTTAGCTCCTATTTTCAAAAATTTTTCTATTATTGCTGTAATCAATGCCGAACCCTCTTCCGGATTTGTCCCCTTACCAGGTTCATCTAAAAGAATTAAACTTTGAGAATCGACTTCTTCTAAAAATTCTTTAAGATTTTTTAAATGAGAGGAAAAAGAAGATTCTCCTTGAAGAAGGTCCTGATCATCTCCTAAATCCACAAAAACTTTAGAAAAAACTGGAATTTCAGCAGATTTTGCAGGTATAGGAAAGCCACTTTGGGCCCTAAGCACTAAAATTCCTATAGTTTTTAAAGAAACAGTTTTCCCTCCTAAATTAGAACCTGTAATTAAAAGTCCATTTTCTATAAAAAAATCATTTTCCACTAAAGGCTTAGAACCTTTTAAAAATAAAAGAGGATGAAAAGCTGAGTAAATTTTAAGTGAGCCTCCCTCTTTAAGTTGAGGAAAGATCCCTTGATAAAGTTTACCTAGTTTGGCCTTGGCTAAAGATATTTCAAAATCTATCCACATATTTTCTAGTTTTAAAAAGTCTTCATAAAAAACAAAAATTTTTTGAGAAAGTTTTTTTAGTATGGAATGAGTCTCTCTTTTTTCCTCCCAATAAAGTTCCTCTAAAGCATTACCTAAAGGAATCACACTTACAGGTTCTATGAAAGCAGTGGCCCCGCTTTGAGATACCTCATGGAGTATTCCTTTTATTTTATTTTTAAATTCTATTTTAACTGGAAGAACATATCTTTCCTGTCTTTGAGTAATTAAATTTTCCTGTAAATATCCTTTTTGATAAAAATAGTTCTTAAGAGTTTCTAAACGAGAAAAAAGCAAGTCTTTTGTTTCTTGAATTTTTTTTCTTATCTGAGACAACTTTAAGCTAGCTGAATCCTTAATTTCTAACCTTTCGCAATCAATAACTTCTTCTAAGTAATTCTCTATAAAAGCTAATTTTTGATAAACTTGAACGAGATTAGAAAAAGGAGAGTCTACTAATATGTTCCTTAAGTTTTTAAGAACCAAAAGCCATTCTTTTATTTTAGCAAGCTCTACAGGTAAAAAAAATTCGCGTTTTAAGGCTTTTTTAAAAAGATTTTCTAGAGAAGAAATAGAGGGCAGTTTTAAATCTTTTTCTTTTTGAAGAAGTTTCCATAAAAAAAACACCTTTTGTTGAAGTAATAAAGAAGTATAGTAATCCCAACAAGGAGTTAAATTTTTTAAATAATGTTTAGCAGACTCAGAAGATATAAAAGATTCTAAATAATAAAGAAGCTTTTCCCAGTCTAACTTATTTAAACTTCTAAGCACCTAAAAATAAAAACGAGTTAACCTTCTAGTTTTTGCTGAAGTTTTTTTAACTTTTTGATAAGTTTTTTACGAGCAGCCTGCATTTTTTTTCTTCTTTTAACTCCTGGTTTTTCATAAAATTCTCGCTTTTTTACTTCTGAAAGAATTTTAGTTTTTTCTACTAATCTTTTAAATCTTTTTAAAGCTTGTTCAAAAGACTCTCCATCTTTAATCACTATTCCAGCCAAACGAAATTCCCCCCTTTCAAAAATTTTAAGCCTAAAGCTAACATCATTTCTCTGATTTGTCAAGCTTTTGTATAAGCACTGTGGTTACTATTTTAAAGAAAAAACAACATCTTATTATGAAGAATAACCCTAGGTTAAGAGAAATATTAACTGCTTAACCCTTTTTAAGTGTATAAGTGGATTGAGAATTTCTTTTTGTGATTTTTTTGTGATAGGATAATACACAAAATTTCTTCCACCTCTTCTTGTATAAAATTTATTTGAAAAAGCGAAAAACGGTAAGTAAGATATTTTAGGATAAAGCTTTAAGTAGATGACCACTTTCTCATTATCTTACCCCTTGACAAACTTTAAAAGTTTAAAAAAATATAAGTTTAATTTATTTTTGGGGGTGGGGTATATGGGTGAAGACCTTAAGAAAATGTACAGGACTGTTGTTTTTGACCATTTTCCCTCAGAAATAAGAATAACTTTTGGAGACCAAACACTTATTTACAAAAAAAGAACCTGGGAATTGGAAGTAGAATCTGGAGTAATTGAGAGAAGGGGATTAAGATATGGAGAAAATCCTGACCAAGAGGCAGCTCTTTATGAACTTGTAGCTGGAAATTTGATTTTAGGCGAGTGCGAATTTATCTCTCCTGGATTAGGTTTGGTTTCTAGTCTTAAAGAATCTGACTTTATTCAATTTGGGAAACACCCTGGGAAAATAAACTTAACCGATGTAGATAACGGATTAAACATTTTGAGATATTTAACTGAGAAGCCAGCTTGTGTAATACTAAAACATAATAATCCTTGTGGAGCGGCTTACGGAAAAAATTTAGAAGAAGCTTTTATTAAGGCATTTAAAGCTGATAGAATTGCAGCTTTTGGAGGAGCTATAGTGGTTAATAGACCTATTGATAAAGCCTGTGCCGAAGCCATAGTAGAACATTATTTTGAAGTTTTGGCCGCTCCAGAATACGAAGAAGGAGCTATAGAAATTTTAAAAAAAAGACAGGATTTAAGAATTATTAGAATAAGAAAGCTAGACCGTCTTCAAGAGTATACCAAATATAGAGTAGTAGAATTTAAGAGTCTTATAGATGGTGGGCTAATTGTTCAGGTATCTCAACAGAACAAGATAAGGTCTAAAGAAGATTTAAAACCTGCAGTATTTGTAAAAGATGGGGTAGAGTATAGATGTATAAGAGAGCCTGATGAAAGAGAAATAAGGGATATGATTTTTGGATGGGCAGTAGAAATGGGAGTAACTTCTAATTCGGTACTTTTTGTAAAAAATGAGACTACTGTAGCTATTGGAACCGGAGAACAAGACAGGGTTGGTTGTACAGAGATTGCTATATTCAAAGCTTACCGAAATTTTGCAGACCTTTTGTGTTACGAAAAATATAAAATCTCTTACAAACAGTTAGAACTAGAAATAGAAAAGGGATTAAGGCCTATTTCTCAGAAATTAGAAATTGACGAAGAAACCAAAGCTCAGAAGGGGGGGCTTATTGGAAGTGTAATGGTATCTGATGGTTTTTTACCTTTTAGAGATGCTGCGGATGTAGCTATAAGACAGGGGATAACTGCTATTTTACAACCAGGAGGTTCTGTAAGAGACGATGAAGTGATTCAGGCATGTAATGAGGCTAATCCTCCAGTAGCTATGGTATTTACAGGACAGCGGGCATTCAAACATTAAAAAGAAGATAAAATAAGTTAGCGTATTAAAGCGTAGTAGAGGATATACTTTAGTTATAAACTAAAAATTGTAGGAGGATAAAAATGAATAAAATTCCTTTTACTAAAGAAGGTTTGGAAAAAATTAAAAAGGAATTGGAATATTTAATAAAAGTGGAAAGAAGAAATGTGGTTAAAGCTATAGAAGAAGCGCGGGCGCATGGAGATATTTCAGAAAATGCAGAATACGAAGCTGCTAAAGAAAGACAAGCTTATATCGAGGGACGTATTCAAGAATTGTCTTCCATTATTGCTCAGGCTGAAGTAATTCCTTTACTTAAAAAAATTCCGGATAAGGTGCAATTTGGGGTAAAAGTGAAATTGCTAAATTTAGAAACTAATGAAAAAGTTGAATACCGTATTGTGGGTCCTTACGAAGCCGAACCATCAAATGGAACTATTTCTATTAACTCTCCCATAGGAAGGGCTCTTATAGGAAAAGAAGTGGGAGATGAGGTAAAAGTTAAAACTCCTTCTGGAGAGAAAATTTTTGAAATTCTTGAAATTCAAATTTAATTAAAAAATTCTACATCTTGATATTTTTAAAATTTCTATTATTTTAATATATTTAAAATATTTAAATTTTTTATATAATTTTGCTTAAAATAAAAACTGATAAAAATTCTTAAAAAGAGGTGAAAAATTATGTTTAAACTTTCAACGAAGGGAAGGTATGCAGTAAGGGCTATGTATGAAATTGCCAAAGCTCACCCTAAAGGATTAACTTTAGATGCTATAGCTGAGAATCAAAAAATTTCTAGAGTATACCTAGCTCAGATTTTAAATCGTTTGAGACAAGCACGGTTAATTAAGTCTTCCAGAGGTCCTGGAGGTGGGTATGTTTTAAAAAAAAATCCAGATGAAATTTCTCTTTACGATATTTTAGAGCCACTTGAGGGACCTGTTTGTGTAGCTTCTTGTGTAGATCCCACTGAAGGCTGTCCAGAAATTGAAGAATGTGTAGCTTATCCTATATGGAGAAAAATAGCTCAGTATATTGAGTGTTTGTTAAAAGAAATTAAGTTAGGGGACTTACTTAGAGTGCAAGATGCTCAAAATAGAGCTAAACTTTTAGAAAATGTTAATTTGAAGTGTTTTTAAATGAAAACTTCTTTTAAAAGTTTTTTGGAAATTTTTAAGAGAGCTAAAAGACTTGTTTTTCCTCTTGAAAGTCGTGAAATTTTAAGAGAATTTAGAGAAGGAGACCCTGTTTTAATTTATGGATGGCTTTTGTGTGGAAGGGATGCTACTCATGAAAAAATTTTGACTTCTATAAAAGAAAGAAGTTGGGATTATGATTTTACTAATCAAGCTATTTATTACGTTGGGCCTACTCCTGCTTCTTCTGGAAAACTAATTGGTTCTGCGGGGCCAACTACTTCATCTCGTATGGATGCTTATATGGAATTTTTATTAAAAAGAGGACTTTGTGCTACTATTGGTAAGGGAAAAAGGTCTAAAGAAGTTGTTGAGCTTATGAAAAAATACAAAGCTATTTATTTGGCTACTTTTGGAGGGGCTGGAGCTTTTCTTTCAAGGTGTGTTGAAAAAGTTGAACCTATAGCTTGGGAGGAGCTGGGAGCTGAGGCTTTTTTTAAAATAAAAGTAAGTGGATTTCCTGCCTTAGTAATTAATTCTGTGTATGGAGAAGATTTTTATGAAAAAGTTCTAAGATGAAGTATGCTACAATTCCCTTTTATCGGACTTTAGTTTCTTCTTCTTTAAATTTTTTTAGAGTCGTTTATAAAGAAACAGATCTTTTAGTTTTGGCAGAAAAAGAGTTGGCTAAAGAAACTCTTTTTTTAGTAAGAAAAATTAGACTACCTTTAGAAAGTTACATAGCTAAAAATCCATACTTTTTAAAAAGTTTAACCCCTCTTCCTTATGATGAGGGGGCGCCAGAGATAGTTAAAGAGATGCTTAAAGCAGGAGAAATTGCAGAAGTTGGTCCAATGGCAAGTGTAGCTGGAGCTATTGCAGAACGTGTTGGAAGTTTACTTATAGAAAAAGGGTATACTTCGGAGGTAGTAGTTGAAAACGGAGGTGATATTTATTTAAATTTAAAAAGAGAGACCAAGGTAGCTATCTTTGCAGGTGAATCACCTTTTTCTGGAAAAGTAGCGTTAAAGTTAAAAAAAGAACTTATGCCTTGTGGAGTTTGTACTTCCTCAGGAAAAATCGGACACAGTTTAAGTTTTGGGGAAGCAGAGGCTATAACCGTAGTTCATAAAAATACTGCTATAGCAGATGCTTTAGCTACAGCCTTTGGTAATATAATTCATTCAGTTGAAGATTTTTATAAAATAGTGTCTCGGGCTAAAAAGATTGAAAATCTTTACGGTATTTTATGTATAATAAAAGATAAACTTTTGGTATGGGGTGAAGAAATAAAGATTGAGCCTCTTTAAAGATTTAATTTTGAGCACAATTTTTAAAAAATTTTAAAAATTTAAAGATTTTTTAAAGTTTTTTTTAATAAAGTTTCTTAAAATATTGATTTATCTTTTTTTAAGACTTGACAATTAATAAAAATTATGTAAATTTAAGCAATATATCAAAATTTGTTAACTTAAATTTAAAATTTTGTTATTCTAATTTTAAAAAGTTAAGTTTTTAAAAAAGAAAAAAATTAGAGGAGGTGGGGTATGGGTTTTAAAAGATGGAAGGTTTTAAGTTTAGCTGGAGCCTTAGTTTTAGGTTATGCTGTAAGTTCTCAAGCTGTAGAAATTAAAGTCAGTGATGAGACCTTTGGAGAGATTGGAGCTAATTTAAAGATTTGGTATCTTAATGCAGATGAATTAGAAAAAAGGGGAGATTATACTAAGAACGAATTTTATGTAGGAAATATGAGATTTTATGCTAAAGGTCAAATTAGCAAATTAGTTCAGTTTTATGGAGAAATTGACAGTGGCACTAACAGAAATACTGAACTTTCTGAAGCAGGAATTAATTTAGCTTTTGTTCCTGAGTTTCAAATTAGGGCTGGCCAAATTAGAGTTCCATTTTCTAGATATCAGTTAACAGATGACTATGCTCAGATTATTCCCTCTGGAGTAGCTTGGACTGGAAGTAAGTTTATTTCTTCTACTTTAGATCCTCAGGAGGTACTGCCTTCAAATCCTTATGCTTTTTCACCTAAGAATGATGGAAAAGCTGATGTGGGAGCAGTGGTTCATGGTTCTATAGAAAAGGGTATGTTTAGGTATGCCTTAGGTATTTTTAATGAAGACAGAATTGGTAAGGCAAACAAAAACTTTGAATATGCAGTAAGAGTTGAGTTTACTCCTACCATGTTTGGTTTTAAACCTGAAGGAGATTCTATTACCGGAATAGTAAAAGATACTTATCTTGGAGCTAAAGATGTGTTAACTATTGGTTTAGGTTATGATTATGAGAAGGTTTTAGACAGAAATGTCTTAGGTAAAGGTTTAACTAGAAAATCTTGGACAGTTGATGCTTTAGTTGAGAAAAAATGTGGGTTATGGGTTCCTAACTTACAATTAGGTTATATCTCCATGAACGATTCTCATTTTAAAGATATTAGTAATCTTAAAAAAGGAGATACTGATGCCTGGTATGTTCAGGCACAACTTCTTTATGACCAAATGGTCGGTTTTGGAAAGCCTGCACTTGCTCTAAGATACGATGATGTAGAGGCTGACGATGATTTAAAAGTTAGACGTTGGGGAGTAGTTTTAAATTACTATCTTAAAGGAGAAGCTGCTAGAATAAGCTTAGGATTTGATAATGTTTCTTATAAAGATAATGCTAAAGATATCCTTAAGGAGGATGGTTTAGAAGATAAATTAACTAATTGGTATCTTTACTTCCAGACCAAGTTTTAAAAAAGTCTAAATTTTAGGAATTTTTTCCTATTTAAAGAACCCCCTTTGTGTAGGGGGTTCTTTTTCTTTTTTGCAAAATTTTAATATCTTTTGTAAAATTGTTTTAAAAATGAAATACAACAAGTGTAACGGTAAACTTTGCAAATTTTGTAAGGAAAAAACTTCTATTTTAACTTTAACCACAGCTAAGGTTTCTCTTTGTACTTCTTGTTTTAATAACTTTTTTGAAAAACGTGTTAAGGAAACGATTGAAAAATATCGTATGTTTGACCTTAAAGATAAAGTAGGGGTTTTTCTTTCAGGAGGAAAGGACAGCACTTGTTTACTTACTGTTTTAAAAAAACTTTATCCAGAACTTTATTTACAGGGGATTTATATTAATCTCGGAATTAGATACTATTCAGAAATTGTTGAGGAGGTAGTGAAAAGGCTTTGTCAGAAATTAGAAGTTCCTCTTTATGTTTACAATCTTCCGGAAAAAGAAGGCTATTTTATAGACGACTTTATTTTTACTTCTTTTAAAAACAAAATTTGTTCTGTTTGTGGAACTATTAAGAGACATCTTTTTTCTAAAATAGCTAGAGAACTTGGTTTGACAGTTATAGCTACAGGACATCATTTGGATGATACAGTTTCTACTATGTTTACTCTTTTTATACAAGGTGACTTTTCTTCTTTAGTTAAACTTTCTCCAGTTCTACCTCCTTTATATCCTGGGCAAGCTAAAAAAGTAAAACCTCTTTATAAAACTCCTGAAAAAGAGATTTTTTATTATGTAACCCTAAACGAACTCCCTATAGAAACTTCTAATTGTCCTCATGAAGAAATAACTCCCATAAAGAGATACAAAAAAATTATAGAAGAACTTGAAAAAGAAAATTCTCAAATTAAATATCAACTTCTTTCAATTTTTAATAAAAAGTTAATTCCTTTACTTAAAAAAACTGAAGAAAAAAAAACTGAAGAAAAAAATTTAAACACCTGTATTTTTTGTGGAGAACTTACTTCATCTTACAATAAAATTTGTGGAAGATGTAAACGAATTTCTCTTTTAGAGAAAATCAGAGATAAAACTTTAGAGATTTCGGTAGAAGAATTTAACCGAAAATTAGAAAAACTTGAGAGTTCTAATTATGTACTTTTTGATTTAAGAGATAAAGAGGATTTTGATAAAAGTCCTATTAAAGGTGCAGTTCAGATTTCTTCAGATTTAGTTTTGGAAAAGAAAAAAAAGTTTTATAAATTTCTTAAACCTTATAAAAAGAAAATTTTATTTTTTACTTGTTATTCTAAGAAATTGGGTTATTTATTTACTTTAAAAGCAAGAAAATTAGGGTTTGAAGCTTATAATTTAAAAGACTCAGAAAATTTAGACAAAGGAGTTTAGAATAATGATTAGAATTGCTTTGGAAAAGGAACTTCAAATATTAAAAAATGTCCTATTAGATATGGCTAAAGCTGTGGATGAAATGGTAAATGGAGCTATTTTAGCTACAGAAAAATTAGACCTTTCTTTAAGTGAAAAAATTATAAAGTTTGATGACGAAATAGACTATTACGAACATTTAGTAACTAAAACTGCTTTAGAAATTATAGCTTTACAACAACCTGTAGCTAAGGATTTAAGATTTGTGATTAGTGCTATAAGTATTGCCAGAAATTTAGAGAGGCTAGCAGACCAGGCGGTGAATATAGCAGAAAGAGTATCCATTTTGTATAAAAATAAAGACTTACTTATTCCTAAATGTAAAATAAATCTTTTTGACATGGCTAAAGAAGCTCTTTTTATGTTGGAGTCAGCCATCAACGCTTTTGTAACCGAGGATACTAAAAAGGCTTATGAAGTAATTGCTTATGACGATGTGGTGGATAAGTATAAAGATGAGTATATGGAACAGGTTAAGGAATGCATGATGCACAATGTAGAATCTATTGAAGTAGGAATTGAATACATAATAATTATTCAAAATCTAGAAAGAATAGCAGATTTGGCGACCAACATAGCTGAAGAGGTTATTTTTACTATTCAAGGTAAAATGCCTAAAGTTGAAGCTAAAGGAATGGAATTTAAAGAAGAATTAGGAAGGGTAGTTTTTAAAGAAGTTCCTGTGTTTGAGTTACTTAAAAAACATGCCAACCTAGTGTTAGAATGTGTTGAAAGATTACCTTTAGCTTTAGAAGCTTATTTTAAAGGTGATAAAGCTAATCTAGAAGAAATTGCTAAACATATTATAGAAATAGAGAAAGAAGCAGATAAACTTAAGAGAAATATCAGAGGACATCTTCCCAAAGGACTTTTACTTCCAGTAGAAAAGTTTGAACTTTTTCTTTACTTAAAAGAACAAGATGCTGTGGTAGATGCTGGGGAAGAGTTTTTAAACTGGCTTTCTTTTAAAGATTTTTATTTTGATTCTTATTTTAGGTCTCAAATTATGAGCTTACTAAATAAAAGTTTAGAAGCAGTAAGACCGTTAGTAAAAATGATAGAACTTTCGGCTTCTTTTTTAATTACTAGAGATGAAGATGCTCGAGAAAATTCTAAAGAAATTATAAGAGATATAAGGTATAAACAATACCTAACTGAAGAAATGGGATATTCTTTAAAAAAAGACCTTTTTAGGGAAATTCAAGAGCCTATCACTCTTTTTTATGTTTTAAAATTGATAGAGGTAATTTTAGGAATAGCTCAGCATGCAGAAAATGCTGCAGATCTGATGAGAGCTATGATAGCTAAGTAATTTTTAATTTATTAATTTCCCTATTCTATCCAACCTTATTCTGAAATTTTGAGAATCCCATGAAAAATAAATAATTAAAGCTTTTCCCTTAAGAAATTTTATAGGAACGAATCCCCAGAATCTGCTGTCGTAACTTTGGTCTCGGTTATCTCCAAGTACAAATATATATCCTGAGGGAACCACTATAGGACCAAAATTATCTCGGGGAGAAAGAGTTTTGGGATAGATTTCATTAGAACTCAGCTGAATATAAGGTTCTTCTAAAGGTTTTCCATTTACATAAACCTTTTTGTTAATTATTTCTACAGTATCTCCTGGAAGAGCAATAACTCTTTTTATAAAATCAAGTTTTTTGTCTAGAGGATAAGTAAAAACTACTATTTCTTTTCTTTCTGGGAGTCTCCAAAAATAAAGAAAGTCCTCAGTAAAAGGATTTTTAAGTCCATAAGCTAACTTGTTTACCAAAAGGTAGTCTCCAACAAGTAATGTAGGAATCATTGAACCGGAGGGGATTTTGTAAGCCTGGACTATGAAAGTTCTTATAAAAAGAGCTAAAATCAAAGCTACTACAAGACTTTTAATCCAATCTAATATTTTGTTTTTAGTATAGGAGCTTGTTTGAAACATTTTTTACTCCTTTGATTATTTTTTATTTAGATTTTTAAAAGTGCTAAGAAAGCCTCTTGTGGAATTTCTACCTGACCAATAGCTTTAAGTCTTTTTTTACCTTCTTTTTGTTTTTCTAAAAGTTTTTTCTTTCTGGTTACATCTCCTCCGTAACACTTAGCTAAAACATCTTTTCGCAGAGGAGGAATTCTTTCTCGAGCTATAACTTTACTTCCAATAGCTGCTTGAATTACTACTTCAAAAAGTTGTCTAGGAATTACTTCTTTAAGTTTAGATACTAAATCTCTCCCTCTGTAATAAGCTTTACTTCTATGGACGATATATGAGAGAGCATCAACGGGTTGTTTATTAATTAAAATTTCCATTTTTACTAAATCTCCGGGTTTATAACCTATAAATTGATAGTCTAAAGAAGCGTAACCTTTGGAATAACTTTTAAGTTTGTCATAAAAGTCTAAGACTACCTCACTAAAAGGTAATTCATAGACTAAAAGACATCTATCAGGGGTTAAAAATTTCAATTCTTTTTGAATTCCTCTTTTTTCTTCGCACAAATTAATAAGCTGACCTATAAATTCTTTAGGAGTATAAATTTCAGCTTTAATATAAGGTTCCAAAACTTCTTCAATTTGGGAAGGGTCGGGCCAGTGAGCAGGATTTTCTATTTCTATTTCTTTTTTATTTTTAAGTCTAATTTTATATTTCACCGAAGGGGCAGTAGAAATTAAATTTAACTTAAATTCTCTTTCCAGTCTTTCTTGAACTATTTCCATATGAAGAAGTCCCTGAAAACCACAGCGAAAACCAAAACCTAAAGCTGAAGAAGTTTCCATTTCATAAGAAAACGCCGGGTCATTTAACCAAAGTTTTTCTATGGCTTCTCTTAGATTTTCGTAATCCTCACTATTTACAGGAAATATACCTGCGAAAACCACCGGTTTTAGTTCTTTAAAACCAGGAAGTGGTTCTACTTGTGAAAAAGCTTCTGTAATAGTATCTCCTATTTTAGCTTCTCTTACCTCTTTTATTCCAGCAGCTATAAAACCTACTTCACCAGCTGAAAGTAGGTCAATAGAAGTAGCTTCTGGTGCAAAAACTCCTACCTTAGAAACCTCGTAAACTTTGTTAGTAGAAAGAAAGCGTATTTTTTGCCCAGGATAAATTTTTCCATCTACTACCCTTACCAACACTACAACTCCTAAATAAGGGTCATACCAAGAATCAAAAACTAGAGCTCTTAAGGGTGCATTTTTTTTTCCTTTAGGAGGAGGAATTTTTTCAACAATAGCCTCTAAAACCTCTTTTATACCTATACCATACTTAGCACTTACTAGTAAAGCATCCTTAGCTGGAAGTCCTATGATTTCTTCAATTTCTTTAATAGTTTTATCAATATCTGCTTGAGGAAGATCAATTTTATTTATTACTGGTATAATTTCTAAATTATTTTCTAAGGCTAAGTAAACATTAGCTAAGGTTTGGGCTTCTACTCCTTGAGAAGCATCTACAACAAGTAAAGCTCCTTCACAGGCAGAAAGGGCTCGGGAAACTTCATAAGTAAAATCTACATGTCCAGGAGTATCTATAAGATTTAGCTGATAAATTTCTCCATTTTCTCTTTGATAGTAAAGTCTAACTGCTTGGGCTTTAATAGTTATGCCTCTTTCTCTTTCTAAATCTAGACGATCTAAATACTGGTCTCTCATTTCTCTTTTAGAAACTGCTCCTGTAAATTCAAGTAAACGATCAGCAAGCGTAGACTTACCATGGTCTATGTGAGCAATAATACTAAAATTTCTAATTCTTTCCTGTGGTATTGTTTTCATGGCAATTTAAAAAATAACCAAACTCTTTGAAAAAGCAAGATGGGTCTTATTCTCCTATTTTTGTAAGTTTGCCTTCTTTTTTGGCTAAATTAAAACACCAAAAAAAGAAAAGCAAACTAATAATAAAGTAAATAAAAGTTATGAAATAAGCTTTAAGTAACCATGAAAGATTAAAGGTTTTTTGCAAAATGAGAAGTCTTAAGTTTTCAAAGATATAAGAAGCTGGAACTAGCTGGGAAACTTTTTGAAAAAAAGGGGGTAAAACAGTTATAGGATAAAAAACTGCAGAAAAAGGAAGGAAAAGCAAAGCCAAAGCCCAGGCTAAAATTTCTGCTTCTTGTCCGAAGTAAAGCACAAAAGCCATAGTAATTAAACCAATACTCCAGGCAAAAATAATAAGAGCCAAAACTAGATAAAATAACACTATTCCTTGAGACCAAAAGTTAAAATTAAAAACTAAAGATGCTAAGAGGCTCATGATAAGGGTTGCACATATAGCTTTAAATAGGCTGTAAATAAACAAGCCAACCAAATATTCTACAGGGGTTAAAGGGGAAACAAAAAGATGAACTAAATTGCGAGCCCAAATGTCTTCTAAAAATCCTACTGCGAGTCCCTGCTGAGCTCTAATGAGGATATTCCAAAAAATAAGAGCACCTAAAAATTGAAAAATCCATTCACCTTGAAAAGGCATTCCTTTTTGTAAATAAAGAGTGATAAAGCCCCAAAGAAGTAAGTCTACTGTTGGCCAGTAAAGAAGGTCTAACCAACGACTGAAACTATGTTTGAAAAGATAAATATATCTGAGAAAAATACCCCATACTCTTAGCCAACTAAAATTGCTTCTCATTTTTTAGTTCTAGGGAGAAAAACTTAAAATAAAGTTCTTCCAAAGAGTTAACTTGAAAAATTTTAAATATTTCTTCTATTTTTCCGTAAACTAAAGTTTCTCCTTCCTTTATAAGAAGTACTCTATTTATTATTCTTTCAAGTTCACCTAACTGATGAGAAGTTAAAATAATAGAAAGTTTATTTTGTTGAGTATAGTTTTTTAAAAGTTCTCTTAAATACCTTAAATATTCTGGATCTAGTCCTGCTGTAGGTTCATCAAGAAGTAAAATTTTAGGTTTATTAAGGAAAGCCCTAGCTAAATTTAATTTCATCATCTCTCCTGAAGAAAGAGTTCGTGTTAGCACTTTCTTTTTATCTTTAAGTTTAAAAATTTCGAGAACTTCCTCTATTCTTTTTTCAGGTTTTTTAATTCCATAAAGATACGCAAACACTTTCAAATTTTCCCACACTGTAAGAGAATAAGGTAGACTCAAGTAATGAGAAGCAAAACTTACTTGAGAAAGAACTTTACTTCTATTTTTAAATAATTCCTGATTAAAATACCACACTTTTCCTGAAGTAGGAGTTACAATACCTAAAAGAATATAAAGAAGAGTACTCTTTCCAGCACCATTGGGGCCTATAATTCCTAAAATTTCTGAGAAAGAAAGTTCAAAAGAAATATTTTTTAAGACTAGTTTTTTCTGATATTGTTTAACTATAGAATCTACCCTTAAAATAACATCCATAAAATATTCTATAAATTTTAACTAGAACAAAGGTGAATTTTTAAGAAAACCAAAAGTTAAGAAATTTTAGCTTTTTCAAGACGAGCCAGGGCTTCTTCTAAACTCATAATACCTTTGGCTACTGCATAAGCTACATATGAATAAACTCTAACATCATAACCTTCTGGTCTTGGGAATAGACCCTTAGCACGAAGTTTAGCCAACTTAGCTTTTCTTCTTCTCCTTCTTTCAATTTCTCTTTCTCTTTCACGTTTTTTGTGTCGGGCCATTTTTAAGAAAACCTCCTCAAACTTTTTCCTAACTTTTTAGAGGTGTTTTAAATATAGAAGTTTTTAACTATTTTGTCAAGCTTTTTCCATTTAAAACGCTGTGTTTAAATCCGTAGAAGATATAAATAAGAATCCCAATAAAAGTCCAAATAATAAATCTACTCCAAGTTTCCCAAGGAAGTCCAGCCATTATAAAAAGTAGAAATAAAAGATTTAAAGGTAAAAGAACTTGAGGGATAGGCAATTTGAAAGTCGGAGTTATATTTTTTCTTTGCTTAATAGTGATAGAACCTATCCCTACTATAAAATAGGCGAAAAGAGTACCTATATTAACTAACTCAGCTAAAACTTTAAGAGGTAAGAGTCCCGCCATAAAAGCCAAAAAAATTCCACCTAAAAGAGAAGCTTTGTAAGGAGTTCCAAATTTGGGATGAACTTCTGCAAAGGTCTTAAAAAACAATCCGTCTCTTGCTAAAGCATAAACTACCCGAGTAAAACCAAGTCCCATAACTAACATAACGCTAGTAATAGTTATTACTGCTGAAATAGAAATAAAGTTTGCTACCCAAAGTTCGTTAACTTTATACATAGCATAGGCTAAAGAATCCGGTTTCCCAGTATATTCCTTGTAATTAAGCATTCCTACTAAAACGAAAGATACAGCCATATAAAGAAAAGCACTTATTCCTAAGGATAAAATTAGACCTCTTGGTAAGTCTTTTTGAGGTTTTTTAGACTCTTCTGCAAGAGTGGAAATTGCATCAAACCCTAAATAGGCGAAAATAATTAGAGAAGAAGCACGCCAAACTCCTTGCCAGCCGTATGGTAAAAAGTTACTTAAATTTTTCCAATTAATATATTTCAAGCCTATTACTATAAAAATTAAAAGTGTTAGAAGTTTTAATACTACTATTACTGCATTTACTCTAGCACTTTCTTTAATACCTAAAGTTAATAAAATGAAAGTCCCTAAAACTCCCAAAAAGGCAAAAAGATCTATGAAGGTACCTTTTTGAGGATTAAAAGCGCCGGATAAAGCTAAAGGTAAGGTGAATTGAAAGTTATTTTCTAAAAAAGCCCTCAAGTAGCCTGACCATCCTGTAGCCACTGCAGCTGTTGCAATTCCATATTCTAAAAGAATATTCCAGGCTACTAACCAGGCAATAATTTCTCCTAAAGTAGCATAGGTATAACTGTAAGCACTTCCAGCTACCGGAAAAGCTGAACTGAATTCTGCGTATACTAAAGCTGTGATCCCTATAGCAATTCCAGAAATTAAAAAAGATAATATAATTCCAGGACCTGCATATTCTGCTGCAGCCTGTCCAGTAATAACAAAAATTCCTGCTCCTATTATTGCTCCAATTCCTATAAAAACTAAGTCAAAAAGTGTAAGTTTTCTTTTTAACTTACTTTCAATCTGTTCATATTCCTTTTTTCTAAAAATAGTAGGTGATTTTTTCATAGTAACTTTATAAAAATTAGCTTTAACTTTTGTTAAATTGTATAATATAATACAAATTTTAAAAAGATAAAAGACTAGACCTTGTTTTTTTTAGATTTTTGAGTAAAAAAGTTAAGTATGAGTGGAAATACTTGGGGAAGGCTTTTTAGGGTAACTACTTTTGGGGAATCACATGGAAAGGCTCTGGGTGCGGTGATTGATGGATGTCCTCCTGGTTTAACTCTTAGCGAAGCCTATATTCAAGAAGAGCTCGAAAAACGCCGTCCAGGGAAAGCTCCAGGAGAAACTCCTCGTAAAGAAAAAGATCAGGTAGAAATTTTATCAGGTGTTTTTGAAGGGGTTACTCTTGGAACGCCTATTGCCCTATTGATTTACAATAAAGACATTCAATCTACAGCTTATGAAAAAATTAAAGATGTATTTAGGCCTGGACATGGAGACTTTACTTATTTTATGAAATACGGAGGTTTCAGAGATTATAGAGGAGGAGGAAGAAGTAGCGGAAGGGAAACTGTAGCTAGAGTAGCTGCTGGAGCTGTGGCTAAAAGAATTTTAGAAGAATACCATATCGAGGTTATTGCTTATACTGTAGCTTTGGGAGGAATAGAAGTAAAAGAGAAAAACTTAGAAGTTATTTATCAAAATCACCTTTTTTGTCCCGACCTTGAAGCTTACAACAAAATGTGTCAGAGAATTGAAGAGGTAAAAAAGGAAGGTGACTCTATAGGAGGGATAGTTGAGGTTTTGGTAAAAGGAGTTCCTCCAGGGTTTGGTGAACCTGTATTTGACAAATTGGAAGCAGATCTTGGAAAGGCACTTTTAAGTATCGGAGCTGTAAAAGGTTTTGAAATAGGAGAAGGCTTTAAAGCCGCCTTCTTAAAAGGTTCTGAAAATAATGATCCCATTTCTTCCAAAGGATTTTTAAAAAATTCAGCTGGAGGAGTTTTGGCAGGTATTTCTTCGGGACAAAACCTCGTCATGAGAGTTGCGGTAAAACCCATTCCTAGTATAAGAAAACCTCAAAAAACTATTAACATTAGAAAAGAGGAAGTAGAAATTAGCATAGAAGGTAGACACGATATTTCAGCTATACCTAGGATTGTTCCTGTTATTTCTGCTATGGTAAGAATTGTTTTAGCTGACCATCTTTTAAGACAGTTAGCTAATCTTGCTTTTCAAAAAAGGCTAAAGTTCCCTGAATTTTTCTAACCTAAAAATTTTCTCAAATGAGCTGCTTCTACAATTAGGTCTGTAAGACTAGTAGTTGTACCTGTTTTTAATCTTCTAATAATTCTATCTGTTATTTCTTTATGCTCTAAGTTGAAGGTTACTTCTAAGTTTAAAGAGTTGATTAAACTTAAAGACTTTATAATAGCTTCTCTTAGGTCTTTAGAAAGTAATTCCAGACACTTATGATTAAAATACCTCATAGCACATGAAATATCAAACTCTAAATTTTTATAAAGCTCTTTTAAGTCTTTTAGTTCTTCTTTAGTAAAAGCACTCAATCCTATAATTTCAGGTGGAAGACCGATAGAATAACAAGCCCCACAAAAACTTATAGCTCTAGGAAGTTTAACTTTGCCTAATTTTCTAGCGTAACTAAAAAGTCCTATGTGAAGTTTTCTTGTTCTTCTTCTTGGAATAAAAGAAGCGAGTTCATTTATAGCAGGTGCTAAGTCTCCAATTATTCTTTGATATTCTTCACAGGCTTTTTCAATAAAAGCTAAAGCTAAGTTTTCATCAAAATCTTTAAGGGGATAGCGTACAAAGTTTTTGATTTTTTTCGTAGCTTCAATTACATCTTCTATGGGATTATCATATTTAAAAGCTGACTGAATAGTAAAAGTTTCTACATAAGAGTATTCTTCTAAAACTTTATCTACCGTGTAGGGAGTAAGATTACCTCGAAAAGGGGGGGATCCAGCTCCTATAATAGGAAAAATTTCTACTTCAAGTTTTTCGGAAACCCTTTCAAGTTTTTTTAAAGCTACTTTATTAGCTAAAACTGCACTTATTATACTGTAATTTAAAGCTGGGTCAGACCTTGCTAAAAACACTCTCAAATATTTTAAAGGTTTATCCTTTAAATAAGAAATGATAATCTGGTCAGCATTTAGCATAGTGTTTATATCTTCTATCAAAGGAATAACATTTATAGTTTCTGGAAAGAAACTTCCTACCCACTCAGCAACAGTTATGTCTCCTCGGTAAATAGGTTGATGTTGTTTCCCAGATATAAAGTTTTTATAAAAATAGTAAACTCGGTTTAATTCCTCAGCAGAGGTAGTCATGGGAAGAATAACTTCAAAAATAGGAGGATAAAAAGTATCGTTATAAAAAAGTTTAGCGGCATCTGCCGAACGGGGAATACTTTCTAAAGCTTCTACTAAAATTTTAGCTTCAGCCTTTTCAATGGAAGGATTAGGAACTCTTAAAGTTAAGAAAATATCTTTTCCCAAACGCTTTTGTTTGAAAAAATGAGGATACCTACTTAAAAGCTTTTTTACTACAAAATCATCAACCTCCTTTCCTTCAGAATCCCACATCTGTTCATCACAACCCAAATGAGAAAAAGCATAATAAGCTTCTTGAACTTCATCTTCTCCAGACATATCCGGAGTTTCGGCAAAAAAAGGTATATTTACATTATCTGGATGCTGTGTGGACATTACTTTAGGAATTTTGATCATGTTAAAAAAAATTTAACCTACTTCTGGTAAATATCAATTCAAAGACAAGAATATTCTAAAAAAGAGATTATCTATAGATTCTTTGTTTTTGAATGTTTTTTTAGTTTCTTGATTTTACTTTAAAATAGATTATTATACAATTAAATTAATTTCAATTTTATTATTGCTGTTATTTATTGCCGGCGTAGCTCAACTGGCAGAGCATGGGATTTGTAATCCCAGGGTTGAGGGTTCAAGTCCCTCCGCCGGCTTTAATTATAAAAAAAACCTTTGTAAAATTCTGTCTTAACTCGCTTAAAAGTTCCATTTTTAGGTTTTTAAACTTGATTAAAAAATACTTTATTACTTTACTTTATTTTCTCCCCCTTTTTAAAAATACCTTTTTAGGTATATTTGTAGTACAAATCATCAGCCTACATTTATCTATTCCACTTGGATTTGCTATAACCAAGAATTAAGACGAGTTTATTATTTCTTGCTTTTAGCTTAATGGTTACTTAAGGGATAAAATTAAAAATTTGCTCTAATGTTTGAGTTTGGAAATAAACCAAAATAACACTATCCTAAACAAAATCGAGGAAAAGTTTTAGTTTGACTTTTCCTATTTAAGACTTAAAATTATAAAAAATATTTATAAAATTACAGAAAGGGGGGTGTATTTTAAGTTATGAAAGTTAAAGTTTTTATTCATGGTATAGCTATGGACCCTGTAACTAATAGTCCTGTTATGCTTTTAAAAGAAGTAAATGGTAATAGAATTTTACCCATATGGATTGGAATTTTAGAAGCTACTTCCATTGCAGCTAAATTAGAAAATATAAAATTTCCTAGACCTTTGACCCACGACTTAATGACTAACATTTTTGAACAGTTAGGTATAAGAATTCCTAAAATTGAAATTGTGGACTTGAGAGATAATACTTACTATGCTTTAATTACTCTTGATATAGAAGGTAAAACTTTAGAACTTGATGCTAGACCCAGTGACGCAGTTGCTTTAGCGGTAAGAACTGGAGCTGAAATTTTTGTAAGAGAGGAAGTTCTGCAAAAAAGTCAAACCTTTACAGATTCTCCTGTGGAAGAAAAAGGAGAGATTATAGGAACTACAGAAGAAGAAAAAGAAAGACTTAAAAAACTTTTAGAAAGTCTTGACCCCAAACATTTCAAGTATAAAATGTAAAAATGGTAGATTTTCATTGTCATTCGGTATTTAGTGACGGAGAACTTATTCCTTCTGAGATCTGGCAAAGAGTTCGTGTTTTGAATTATAAAGCTGTTGCTATTACAGACCATGCTGACCCTTCTAATTTAGAACTAATTATTAAAAATCTTGTTAAGTTTAAAAATTGGTATAAAAACCTAGCTCCAACTTTTATAGTAGGGATTGAGTTGACTCACATTCCTCCCGAGTTTATTCCTGAGCTTATTAAAGAAAGTAGAAAAATGGGAGCAGAAGTAGTAATAGTTCATGGAGAAACTATAGTTGAACCTGTTCCTGAAGGAACAAACTTAGCAGCTATTCTAGGTGGGGCTGATATTCTTGCTCATCCAGGACTTATTAAAGAAGATGAGGTAAAATTAGCTGCCCAAAAAGGAGTTTTTCTTGAAATCTCGGGTAGAAAAGGACATTGCTTTACTAATGGACATGTGGTAACTTTAGCTAAAAAGTATCAAGCTCCTTTAATTATAAATTCCGATGCTCATAGCCCTTCAGACTTTCTTACCAAAGAGTTAGCTTTAAAGATAGGTATGGGAGCAGGTCTATCTTATGAAGAAGTTTTGTCTATATGGCAAATAGTCGAAAAGAGGTTTCTCTAAAAGAAAAAATTGATTTTTTAAAAAATTTTCTATTACAAAAAGGATACTCTTTAAATTTTTTTGAGGAAGATGTAAAGTTTCACTTTGTTTATCAAAATTATTCTTTTTTAATATCTATTCCCTTAGTTGTAAAGGAAAATTTTCAAACCTTTTTGTTTGTAGATATAAAAATAACCCCTTCTCTTTTTTCCTTAGAAAGAGGTTTATTAGCTTTGGCACGAGTTCTTTTTAAGCCTTTACCTTACTTTGCTCTTTTAACTAATTTTACTAGTTATCACTTGATAGAGGTATCTTCAGGAAAATGTTTAAGAGGTTCTGAAGAGGTCATTCCTAAGTACTCAGAAATAAAAAATTATTCTTTAGCTTCAAAAGATTTCAAATCTTTTAAAAAAGAATTAGAAGAGAGAATTTTAGCTATTTATCTTAGCGAAGGCTGAAAAGTAAAGCAATGTGGATAGGTGGGTTCCACCTTTTAAAAACTTCTTCTCAACACCCTTTTATCTCCAATTCTCAAAGTAATTTTTTGTTTATCTAAATATTCTAAAAGAGGAATAAGATACTTTCTGCTTATCTTGACTTCAAGTAAAGCTCTAAAGTCTGCTAGGGTAAGCTCTTTGTTTTTTAAAAGAAAATTTTTAACTTTCTGCTCTACTTCTTGCAGTATAAGATGGTGATAAATTATTTTTTCTGAAACTTTAACCAAGACTCCCTCCCTTAAAAGACTTTTCAAAAGTTCCTTAGCTGCTTGATAATTATCCTTAAATTCTAGTAAAATCTCTTCAGGCTCTCTAGGAGATAATCCTTCTTCTAAAAACTTTTTTTCTAAGTCTTTTTTAAGTTTTAAAACCTCTTCACTGTTCCATCTTTTAAACTCTTTAAGAGCTAATAGTTCTTTCTCTTTAGTTAGTAAGCCTTTCTTTAAAAGTTCTTCTATAACGAAGTTGTAAAGACTTTCTGACAAAAAGGAAGAAATTCGACTTTTTAAAAGTTCTTTAGTAATTCCAGGGCTGAAAGGGTGAGCTTCATGATACTTTTTAAGCTTTTCCAAAACTTCTTTTTCTAAATTTTCTTTAATCTTTTTACTAAAATAAAGAAAATGTTCTCCCTCTTTCAAGCAAATTATTTCGTCTTGAAATTTGGCAATTAAATTTTTGAAATCCTGACCAAACACCGAAAGCACTAACTGAAGTTCTTTTTCTGGATAACCTAAAAATCCTTTTTTTTCTAATAAGTATTTTAAAAGTTCTTCGGAACTAAGAGAATGGAATAGTTCAACTTCGCTTCTTTCCCAAGGTTTAGTTCTTTTTCTGCGAAAAGAGACAGGATTTAAAATTTCTCCTCCTGCAACCGTGGTATTGTTAGAAGGTCTTCTTAAAATAAATCTATCTCCTCTCCACACTGCTACCGGTTTTTGTAAAAATAACTGAGCTACATCTATTTCTTCTGCCTCTAATTTTTCCTTACCAAATAAAATAAGTTTTCCTAAAACTTCGGAAGTGCCAACATAAAAAAGCAAGTTTTCAAAATTTTTTAAAGGAGGTCTAATATTTTTTAAAACTTTTATTTTTACATCTAACCATTGAGTAGGTTTTAAAACTCCAGGCTCTGCAAGTACATCTCCCCTTTCTAAAAGTTCCTTTTCTACTCCTTGAAGATTTAAAGCTGTTCTCATTCCAGCTAGGGCCTCTTCTACATTTTTTCCATGAACTTGAATATTCCTAACTTTACATTTTATTCCCTTAGGATAAATCTCTAGTATCTGATTTAAAGTTACTTTTCCCGAAATTGCAGTTCCTCTTACCACAGTCCCAAAACCTTTTATAGTAAAAACTCCGTCAATAGGAAGACGAAAAGGAGAGGAACTGGGTTTCATAGGTACTTGAATAGCTTTTTTATCTAAAATTTCTACGAGTTCGTCTTTTCCTTCAAGAGTTACAGCAGAAAAAGGAATAATTGGCGCTTTTTCTAAAAAAGTACCTTTTAAAAATTCTTTAACTTCTTGCTTAATCAATTCAAGCCATTCTTCATCTACTAAATCTTTTTTAGTTATAACCACTAACCCGTCTTTAATGCCAAGTAATTCACATATTTCCAGGTGTTCTTTAGTCTGAGGCATAATTCCTTCGTCTGCGGCAATAACTAAAATTACAAAATCAACTCCCGTAGCTCCAGCAACCATATTTCTTATAAATTTTTCATGTCCAGGAACATCCACAAAAGCTGCGAGAGTTCCAGAGGGTAGAACTAAATTAGCAAATCCTAAGTCTATAGTAATACCCCTTTCTTTTTCCTCTTTTAAGCGGTCTGTGTCTATACCAGTTAAAGCTTTGACTAAAGCAGTTTTTCCATGATCAATGTGACCAGCAGTTCCTATAACAATTCTATGCATATC
>JAUQQL010000026.1 GCA_030578315.1 Thermodesulfobacteriota bacterium
ATATAGAGTTTCTAAAATTAAATTTTTAAGTATTAAATCTCATGTATTATGTTTTTTTTTGTTGTATCATATCTTATTATACTATTGCCTATTTTTGATTTTCTGAGTGTATTAAATTTATTTTATTTTTTAAATTTCCAAGTTGATGTTCTTTTTGATAAAGTTTGTTTTTTAATTCTAAAAAATTAGAAACTTGTGCTAGATTATAATATATTTTTTCTTGACTTTCTAAGTTTTGAAGATTTCTTTCTAATTCTTTAGTTTTTTCTTTAAAAAATTCTTCCAAAAGAGAAAAAAAATAAGTTTCAAAAATAATTTGTAAAAGTTCTCTTCTTTCTTTTGGAGGAGAAAGAAGTATGTTTCTATATTCTCCCTGAGGAATTAGAAATACTTTTTTAAACTGTTTAGGACCAAGTCCTATTAATTCTTTTATTTTTTCTGCAACTTCTGTTTTTTTTGTAGAAAATAATCTATCTTCAATCCATAGAGATACACTTTCGGATATATTTCCCAAAGAAGGTCTTCTGGTAATTAAATAAGTTTTTCCGTTTATAAAAAACTTAAATTGAACTTCAGGAATAAAATTAGATTTAGTTTTAACAAAGTGGGAAATCAAGTCAGAGGGTTTTCTGTCATTTAAACTACTTTCTCCAAATAAAGCAAATAAGATAGCATCAAGAAGAGTAGTTTTTCCTGCTCCTATTTCTCCACTAATTAGAAAAAGCTTGCTTTCATTAAGAATTTTAAAAATTTCTTCTTTAAGCTCAACCTTTACATAAGGACCAAATCCCTTGATAGAAAGATAAAGAGGTCGCATTGAAAATAAATTATTTTATTATTCTACCTTTATATTTTCTTTGAATTTCTCTTTCTAATTCTTTCTTTTTAATTTTTTCTCTTCGGTCATAAAGTTTTTTCCCCTTAGCTAGTCCCAGTTCTATTTTAGCCAACCCTCTTTCATTAAAGTAAACTTTAAGAGGAATAAGAGTATATCCTCTTTCTTGGGTTTTTCCCATAAGTCTTTTGATTTCAGATTTTTTTAAAAGGAGTTTTCTTGTTCTAGTGGGATCTAATTTTTGAGCTTCTCTGCTGTGAGGATAAGGACTTATGTGAAAATTGTACAAATACGCTTCTCCATTAACAATACGAGCAAAGCTATCTGAAAGATTAGCTCTTCCTAAACGAAGGGATTTTACCTCACATCCCAAAAGCTGAATTCCAGCTTCGTAGATCTCTTCTATTTCATAAAGTTGCTGAGCCTTTTTATTTGTGCAAATTATCTTTTTAAACATGTTATTTTTGTAAAAGTAATACAAAATTTATTAGTGTCAATGGTAGTATAATCATAAATTGTGTATGAAGAAAAAAATTAAAGATAAAGGAAATTAAAAGATTTCAATAAAATTTTCCCCTGAGAACACCTGTGTACATTAGCTTAAGTCTATTTCTGAGTTTTTAAGTCTTTTTTATTTTATGGACATAAATGTTGGGCTTCGGTTTTGGATTTAAAAGCAGGTGTTTTAGCTTTAAGAGAGCTTAATGCTCAAAGAGCGAAAGCACATACTCTTTATTGTTTTTTGGAAACCGGACACATTGATGAAGCAGTTTGTTTTGCAGATGGAGTTCAGCTATCTGTAAAATGTGTGTATTGATTGTGCCGGTTATACTGAAGAACCATCACAGGCTTAGGAGCAGCTTTTGTTAAAAATTGCAGAGTTTTAATTTAGGTTTAAAATATTTTTTGAAAAAAAATTTTGAGTTTTTATTTAATAAGGGGTAGAGTATGGCTGGGCATTCTCATTGGGCACAGATAAAAAGAAAAAAAGCTGCTCAGGATGCTAAAAGAGGACAAATTTTTACCAAACTTATTAGGGAAATAATGGTAGCTGCTAAGATGGGGGGAGGAGATGCTGAAAAGAATCCCCGCTTACGTGCAGCTATTCAAGCTGCACGTGCAGTAAATATGCCCAAAGAAAATATAGAAAGAGCTATCAGAAAGGCCTTAGGCTTGGAGGAAGGAACTCAATATGAAGAGATAGTTTTAGAAGGATATGGTCCCGGAGGTGTGGCAATTCTAATTAATGCTATCACGGATAATCGTAGAAGAACGGTTTCTGAACTAAGGCACCTTTTTAGTAAATACGGAGGCAGTTTAGCAGAACCCGGAGCTGTTTCTTGGATTTTTGAAAATAAAGGATTGATTGTAGTACCTAGAAAAAACGAAGAAAAACTTATAGAAATTGCTATAGAGTTAGGAGCTGAAGATATTAAAGAATATGAAAGTGAAATAGAAATAATAACTAGCCCTGCAGATTTTGAGAAAATTAAAAACTCTCTTGAAAAAGAAGGATATGAAATAATTTCAGCCAAAGTCACTATGGTACCTAAAAGTGTAGTCCCTGTAACAGAAGAACAAACTGCTCAGAATCTTCTTAAACTTATGGAAATGATAGAAGATTTAGACGATGTCCAACAAGTTTTTGCAAACTTTGATATTCCAGAAAAAATTATGGAATCTTTAAGTAAATCTTAAAAGTAAATGAAAATTCTCGGTATTGATCCTGGAGTTGATAACTTAGGATATGCATTTGTAGAAGTTAAAAATAACTGTCTTTTTTTGAAAAATTGGGATATTTTAATTACAACTCAACTTTCTGAAATTTCTGAAAAATTAGCTTATCTTTTTAGAAATTTACAAAAACTTATTGAAATGGAGTTTCCAGAGATTATAGTTCTGGAAAAAATTATTCCTAAAAGACATGGTTTATGTGAAAATGGAGTTTTCCATTCTTATGGTGTAGTTCTTTTGCTAGCAGGTCTTTTTAAAATTCCTGTTAAAACTTATCTTCCTTCAGAAATTAAAAAAGCTCTTACTCAAAAAGGTAATGTTAAAAAAATAGAACTTTTTAATTTTATTAAATTACTTTTTAAAAATCGTTTAATAATTTTTGATAATCCTCAATTAGAAAAAGAATTTTTTAAAAAATATTCTCACAAACTTTCTCATAAGTTAGACGCTTTAGCTTCGGCTTTAACTTATATTTTAGATAGTAAACTTCTTTCATGTTATATTCTTTAAAAGGCAAAATAAAAAAAATTCTTCCTCCTAATAAACTTATTTTAGCTAAAAACTTTTTATGTTTTGAAATTTTTATTCCTTTTAATTTGGTAGATATTATTAATCAAAAATTTTTAGAAAAGGAAATTTTAGTTTATGTAGTTTGTTTTTTAAGAAAGAATGAATTTTTAGAACTTTATGGATTTTTAAAAAAAGAAGAAAGAGAACTTTTTATAAAACTCAACCAGCTTTCAAAAATAGGTCCTAAGCTAGCTTTAAATTTACTTTCAGTTTTTTCTCCTGAAGAATTAAGAACTATTATTGTCAATAAAGAAGTTTCTCAACTTTCAAAGGTTCCAGGTATAGGTCCTAAAAGGGCAGAAAAACTTTATATAGAACTTAAAAATCTATTTCATATTCGCTCTTATAAGGGGCTAACCTTGCCTCCAGAAAAAGAAACAATTCTGGAAGAAGCTAAAGCTTGTTTAGTAAGCTTAGGATTTCAGCCAAAAGAAATAGAAGTTCTTTTGTTAAAGATTTTAGAAGAAGGAGATACTTTAGACCTTCTAATTAAAAAAGCTTTAAAGGAGCTAGCTCCTAAGATAAAAGAAGAAGTTATTACAAGCTAAAAAGTTCATTCTTTCATGATGAAAATTTCAGAAGAAAAAAGAAAATTTTTGAAAATTTTATTTTATGGAGGAGCAGGAATATTTTTATATGCTTCAATTAAAAACTTGATTTATCTTTCAAAATTACCACCTAAAAAGATTTTTATATCTAAGGAAGAACTTAAAAAACTTCAAGAAATTTATATAAAAGACGATTTTTTATTAGTTAAAAAAGAAAATAGCTATAAAATTTTTTCGAGAAAATGTCCTCATTTGGGATGTAAGCTTAACTATCATTCTGAAAAAAAAGTTTTTTTGTGTCCATGCCATCAAAGTACTTTTGATTTAGAAGGAAATTATCTTTCAGGACCAGCAAAAAAAAATCTTTTTTCGTTACACTTTAAAGAAAATTCTCAAGGATTAGAAATTGAAGTTTAAGGATAAATTTTCTAAAATTAACTCATCTTTAGCCTTTTTAAGCTTAATAAGTTTGGTAATTTCAGTTTTTTCTGGAATAATAGTTAGCTATCACTACTTTTGGCAATATCCCTTACTTAGTATAATTTCTATGGAAGCTAAAGTTCCCTTTGGCAAGTTTTTTAGAAACCTTCACTATTGGTCTTCTCAGTGTACCTTAATTTTTACTTCTCTCCATTTATTTGATAGTATTTATAAGAAAACTTTTTTTTATAAAAGTTTTTGGAACTGGGATTTTCTTATTTTTTCTTGGGTAGCAACTTTATTTGCTACTTTTACAGGATATGTTTTAAGGGCAGATGAAACTGGAGAACTTGCTGGAGCAATTGCAGAAAATCTTCTTAAATCCATTCCTTTAATAGGGACTTTTTTTAATACTCTATTCTTTTCTATAACAGAAGTAGGGCTTTATAGAGTATTTCTAAGTCACTTTTTTATTTCTTTTATTTTACTTTTAGGACTTTTCATCTTCCACTTTTCTTGGAAAAAAATTGCTAAAATAGAAAATGTACTTTGGACTTTACCCTCTTTAATTTTTTCATTTTTGGTTTATCGTCCTCTAAATCCTTACCAAGGTTTTCAAGCTAAAGGTCCCTGGTTTTTTTTAGGAGCTCAAGAACTTTTAAAATTTTTATCACCTTTATATGTATTTTTTTTTCTTATTATACCTATAGTTATACTTTTAGTTTTTCCTTTTATACCTTCTAAATTTTTTTGGCTAAATTTAATGCTTTATTTATGGATAATTTTTTATTTTTTTTTAACTTTAAACTTATTATTCAACTTATTTTAATTTTATGTTTAAAAATAAAAAATCTTGGATAGTTTTTTTAATTTTTCTTTTAGGAATAATCTTAATTTTTTCTTTTCAGAGTTTTTTTAAGTCCTACGAAGTAGTCCTTTTAACTTCAGGTAAAGTAGAACTTTGTTTGAGTTGTCATAAAGAGGTTGTACAAGAGAAGGCTCATGCCAGAGAAGTAGTAGGATGTTCTTACTGTCATTTAGGAAATCCCTTGACTTTAGACCTTAAAAAAGCTCACCAGGGAATGGTGAAAAATCCTGGTGATTTAAGAGTAGTTGAAAAAACTTGCGGCCAGGCTAATTGTCATCCTTCTGATGTTTCTAAGGTAAAAAAGTCTCTTATGGCAACTAATTATGGAATTATTCGTAGAATCTTAAAAGTATTTTCAGAAGAGGAACTTTTAAAAGCCTATCCTAATTTAACTGTAGAAAAACTTTACCAATTAGAAAAAGATTCAAAAATAAGAAATAGTCTGGCCTTAGACTATTATCGTAAGCTTTGCGGAACTTGTCATCTTTTTGTGGAAAAAGGAAAATTGCCATCTTTTTTAAAAGAAAGAGGTGGAGGTTGTAATAGTTGCCATTTTATAAAAAAAGAAGAATTTAAGGAAAAAAAACTTCATCCTCTATTGACCAAGGAGGTTCCTTTAGAGAAGTGTGTAGAATGTCATAACCGAAGTGGTAGAATTGGTTTTACCTATCAGGGATTTTATGAAAATGAACAAGGTGGAATAGGAGAAGTAATGTGGAAAGATGGAAGACTTTTAAGTAAAATTTCTCCCGATATTCATTTTCAAAAAGGTTTAGTCTGTATAGATTGCCATACTAGAGAAGAGGTTATGGGGGATGGAAATTTTTATAAGAACATTGGAGAAGTTTTAGAAATTACTTGCGAAGCTTGCCATCTTTATAAGCTTGTTACTTCTAAAGGAAGAAAGTTAAAGAATATAAAGATTACCGAAAAAGGAATGTTTTTAGAAGGAAAGATTAGTAAAAAACTTCATTTTATAAAAAAACCTACTTCTTATTGCCAGGATAGATTTCACAAAAGGCTTTCTTGTTCAGCTTGTCATGCTCACTTTGTTCCTCAGTGTTATGGATGTCACATAAGATACGACCCAAGAGAAACTCACTTTGATAAAATATGGTTAAAAGAAACTAAAGGGCTTTGGGAGGAACATGAAAGTTACCGAAGGATTGACCAACCTGTTTTAGGAATCATGCAAAATAAGGTAGTTGTCATAACTCCTGGGTGACAGGACTTTGTAAGTATCCTTTCGGAGAAAGGAGAATTAAAAAGAGAATTCCAAACCAATACTTGGGCTAAACTTGAACCTCACAGTACGCAAAAAAAAGGAAGACCCTGTAAAGACTGTCATCAAAATCTTAAAGTTTTAGGCTTAGGATTTGACCTTTTTAAGGTGATAAACTTTAAAGGGGAACCTTTAGTAAAATTTCATCGTCCTGAAATTAGGGGGTTTAACAAAGAGGAAGTCAAAAAAATTTTAAAAGTAGGATTTTGTTTAAAATGTCATAAAGAAAACTCATTTATTTTCAAAAGTTGGAAACCTGAGTTACGGTGTTCTAAAGTAAAGGTTGCCGAGTTTGTGTTTCCAAAAGATTTTTAATTTTTTCTTTTAGTACTTTAAGAAGATTTTGAAGTGCTTCGGGCTTAATGTGACCAGTAAAAGTAGGAAGCTCAAAAATTCTATTTGGAATTGCAAGATTTTCCATATCGAAACCGCTTTTTATTTTAAATTCATACTTAGAGGTATAAATTTTTTCAGCCATGTCCCAAAGCTTTTCTTCGTTTAAATTGTAACCAGCTATATTCAGACATTTGAGAACTTTGTCTATACGATAAATTTCTCTTGCAAAAAAGCAAACTACTAAACTTGACAAAATTTGTCTCCAAAGTTCTTCTTTAAGAAGTCTTTCAGCTATTTCTTCAACAGAAAGTTGATTTTTCCAGCAACTTTGATCTAAAGAATAACCAGCATTATCAAGGTGACTGTGTCTTGCTCCAAGCAAAAAGCCTGCGTATCCAGCAATACCAGTATGATAGCCCGCCATTTCATTTTTTCCAAAGATTAAGGCAAATTCTTTTCCTCCGTACTTTTCAACCACAAAATGAAGCCCTCTACATAAGTCTTTATAGAATTCGTTAGGAGCTTCTACTATTTTTTTAATCATTTCTATATAAACTTCAGCCTCTCCCCATTTTGGGATAAGACCAGCAGTGTTTACTTCAGTGATAATTTTCTTTTCAAAAGCTTCGGTACACCAAGCTAAGATTACACCAGTTGATATAGCATCAAGTCCGTAGTCTTCTACGGTTTGAATAAGTTTTAAAACCTTATAAGAATCAGAAATTCCAAGCATGGAACCCAAAGCATAAATAAGTTCGTAATCATAAGAAACATAGGTAGTCTTGTAAAAGTAAGGTTCATCTTCGTAAGGTTCTCTAATAGCTGCTAAATGAATACAAGCTACAGGGCAGTGAGTACAAGCAACCCTTCTAGCTAAATATTTCTCGGCTAAATTTTCTCCTGAAATTTCTTCTACTTTTTCAAGCTCGTTAGTGGTAAGATTTTTAATTGGAAGCCCTTTTACTAAGCTTAAAGGTAAAACATTAGCCGGAGTTCCAAGTTCGTGATACTTTTTCATTTTAGGAGATTCGGTAATTTCTTTTATTAATTCTGTATAAACTTCCTTATAAGTTTTAAAGTCGCTTACTGGAAAGTCTCTTTGCCCTGAAATTACTATAGCTTTTAAATTTTTACTTCCAAAAATAGCTCCAAGTCCAAGTCTTCCAAAGTGTCTATAAGTTTCTAAGGTTACTGAAGAGTAGGTTATGAGTTTTTCTCCTGCAGGACCTATTCTTATGATAGTTCTTAGACCTGCTCCTGGTTCCTTAGCTCTAATTAGTCTAGCTGCTGAAACTCCAGCTTTTAATCCCCAAAGAGTGCTAGCATCTCTAAAAAAAACTTTATTAGAGTGAATAGCCACATAACAAGGCCTACTGCTTTTACCTTTTATTACTATAGCTCCATAACCTGCCATTCTTAAAGCTAAACCGCTTCTTCCTCCTGCATGACTTTCTCCTAGATTACCTGTATGGGGAGACTTAAAAAGCGCAACTGTTTTAGAAGCTAAGGGGAAAAGTCCATTTAACGGACCTATAGCTAAAATTATAGGATTTTCAGGAGAAAAAGGGTCAATGTCTACCGGACAGTTTTCCTCCAGAAGTTTTATACCAACTCCAACTCCTCCTAAGTATTTAACAAAAAGGTC
The DNA here is from genome assembly GCA_030578315.1 of Thermodesulfobacteriota bacterium. Classification (GTDB taxonomy): domain Bacteria; phylum Desulfobacterota; class Thermodesulfobacteria; order Thermodesulfobacteriales; family Thermodesulfobacteriaceae; genus Thermodesulfobacterium. Next base: position 8,239 of record JAUQQL010000026.1, read on the forward strand.
TTCCCTTTCTTCTACCCAATATTTTCTCTTAGTGAGGTCAATATATAGTACTTTTTTTAAAGGATCTTTAGGATTCATAACTTCTCAAACTCCAAAACTTGATAAGGACAAGCTTTTACACATTCAGCACACTGAATACAAATTACAGGTTTATTATCTTCATTTTTCCATCCTATAGCATCTAAAATACAAGCTCTAACACAATATCCACAACCCGTACACTTATCTGACCTTAAAACTACACCTCCATCTTTTCTTACTAAGAGAGCTTCTTCAGGACAAGCTCTGGCACAGGGAGGGTCTTCACAACCACGACACACAAAAACTGAAAAACCTCTTGAAATACCTCCTTGTGAACGAACCTGAATACAAGAACTTTCTAAACCTACAGCTCCATGAGCCCTTGCACAGGCAAACATACATAAAAGACAACCTACACACTTATCACTGTCTTTTACTAAAACAGGCATAAACTATATTTTACACCAGTTTTTTTTGTGTGCAATCTGTGTTAGTTATACTTTTACTGCTTTTCTTACATACTTTTATAAAGTTTCAAACTTTATTAACTTCTTTACTTAACGAAGTTTTGATGAAGGTAGAGACAGAAAGGCTTTATTCGTTTGTTTGAAGAGCTGAGATAAAGCGTATACAAAAAAGCTAACATAAGGCATTTAGTAGTTCCTCTTTCAAAAAGGTTCAAGTTTACAGTCCAATACCATGTGGTAGTCTCTACTTTATAAAGTTTCATAGCTAATGTCCAGAATAAGTTAAAAGACATAGTCCTGAACTCAAAACTTTCTGAAAAAACAAAAAAGTTCTCCTCTACCTCAACCCAAGACAAAAAGTAGTACTTGAAGACCTTAGAGGCTTTTTGCAGGGAGTAATAAACAACTTCCCAAAGGCACTGAAAAGAGCGCTTATAAGGTTTAGACTTATATATACAACTCTATTGACAAAAGGAAATTTTAGAGTAATTTTTAACACTAAAATTTTAAAACTAAAATTTTAAAACAGAGGAGGTATTTTGTGTTAGCTGTTATTCAAACCGGGGGAAAACAATATGTAGTTAAACCTGGAGATCTTATTAAGGTGGAAAAATTGGAAGGAAAAGTTGGGGATGTAGTTGAACTATCTAAAGTTTTGTTAATAAAAAAAGAAGGGGAAATAAAGATAGGTAGACCTTATTTAGATAATTCTAAAGTAGTGGCTACTATTTTAGAACAAGGAAGATCTCCTAAAATAATAGTATTTAAGAAAAAACCTAAAAAAGGTTACAAAAGAAAAAAAGGACACAGGCAGTTTTATACTCTTATTAAAATTAACGAAATCGTTGACACCTAAGGAGGGAAAATATCATGGCTCATAAAAAATCAGGAGGTGCCTCAAGAAATGGTAGAGATTCTCATTCTAAAAGATTAGGTGTAAAAAGATATGGTGGACAATATGTAAAAGCTGGCGAAATAATAGTTCGTCAAAGGGGAACTAAAATACATCCAGGTTTTAATGTAGGAATGGGTAAAGACTATACACTTTTTGCTAAGGTTAGTGGAATAGTAAAATTTGAAACTTTAAGAGGAAGAAAGGTAGTCAGTGTATATCCTTCTTAAAAATTTTTAATTTCTTTGTCTCTTTTCAATTGTTTATACTTGTTTTAAAATATCTTTGTGGATTTTTTAAAATTTTTTTTATTATGTTTAAGTGCTTATTTTTTGGGTTCTATTCCTTTTGCTCTTATTATAGCCTTACCCCAGGGAATAGATCCGCGAAAGGAAGGTAGTAAAAATCCCGGGGCTACCAATGTAGCAAGACTATTAGGTAAAAAATGGGGATTTTTGACTTTTTTAGGAGACAGTGGAAAAGGAATTTTAGCTCTTTTAATAGCTTTTCTTTTAACTCCTTATTTGGCTTTTTCTAAAGAATTAATTTTAGCAGGCGCAGGTTTCTTTAGTATCTTAGGACATCTTTTTTCTATATTTTTAAAATTTAGAGGTGGTAAAGGCGTTGCAACTACTATAGGAGTTTTTTTAATTTTAACTCCTAAAGCTATCTTTTTGTCTTTATTAATTTTTTTATTAGGAGTTGCTTTGTCAGGTTTTGTTTCTGTAGGATCACTTTTAGCTACAGCTTCATTGCCAATTTTTATTTATTTTTTTAATTATCCTAAAATTTATTTTTATATAAGTATAGTTTTGAGCTTATTAATCTGGTTTAAACACCGAGAAAATATTAAAAGACTTCTAAAAGGAGAAGAAAAAACTTGGAAAAGAACTTTTAATCCATGAGCCTTAAAAATAAAAAGGAAATTTTAGTTAAAAATTTTTTAGTTAAAATTTCTGAAGATTCAATGTTAGCTTATATAGAAAAATCTTCTTTTTTTGAAAATTTTGAAGATATTTTACAATCAAAATGGGAAGAAATTAAAAAAGAGTTAAAAGAAGAAGGACTTATAGGTGTACTTTCTCAACCGGAAGTGGAAGTTGATAAAATTATAGTAGCCCGAGGAACATTTCCTAAAGAGGGTTCTCCTGAAAAGATTGAACTTTTTGAGAAGTTTTTGAGTTGTGATTATTTAAAAAATAACTTTTCTCAGGACTTAAGAGAAGTTCCTAAAATTATTTGTGTAAATAAAGGAGAAGCTGTGGGGAAGTGGATTCCTCCAGTTCCAGGAATTCCAGGAGTAAATGTATGGGGAGAATTAGTAGAAAGTTCAAAACAAGTTTCTTCTGAACTTTATCAGTTGGGAGATAATTTATACATAGAAGAGGGGTCTAATTTGATTAAAGCTAAAGAAAGCGGGGTATTTTTTTGTGATAAAAACAAAATAGAAATACTGCCTGAGTTTACTATTAAAGGAGATGTGGATTTTTCTACGGGAAATATAAATTTTTTAGGAAAAAAATTAACAATTGAAGGAGATATAAAGTTCGGGTTTAAAGTTAAATGTAAAGGAAATTTGGAGTTAAGAGGATGTACTGAAAACAAAGTTTGTATTGAAGTAGATGGTAATTTTGTGTGTTTGGGAATTATAAGAGGAGAAGAAACTAGAATAAAAATAAGAGGAGATGCTGAAATTAATGGAGTAGAATATGCTTATGTGGAAGTAGATGGTAGATTAGAAATTAAAAATTATTTGATTTTTGCAGAAGTCGTAGTAAAGAAAGAACTAGTATGTAAGTTAGGTAAGGGAATTATTTATGGTGGAAATATAAAAGTTGGTAAAAGCGTGGAGGTAAAAATTTTAGGACATCCAGCTCAAACTGTAACTAAAGTTTTTGCAGGTTATCCTATAGAGTTAATAGAATCTTATTCTAAACTTAAACAGGAAAAAATTTTACTTAATGAAGTAATTGAAAAGATTTCTTATGGAATAATGTTAGGAGAAAGATTGCAAAGAGAAGGAAAGTTAACCCCAGAAAAGGAAAAACTTTGGATAGAGCTTCAAGAAGAGTTTGAAAAAAAGATGAGTGACTTAGAAAATTTAGAACACCAAATTAGCGAACTTGAAGAAAAAATAAAATATTATAAAAAACAATTTATTAAAGTGCTAGAGAAAGTTTATCCAGGAGTAATTTTAGGGATAACTGAGTTAACTTACATAGTAGCTGAAGAAAAAAAAGGTCCTTTGCTCTTTTATCTAGAAGAAAATTTTATAAAAGAAATTTCTGCTAAAGAAAAAGACATTAAAAGAATAAAATGAGTAAAGAGTGGGAAGATTTAGCTGAAAGTTTAAGTGTAGAAATAAAAAGAGAAATTGCTGAAAGTTATTTTAATGAAAAAAATTATCTAGAAGAGGAATGGAAAAATTATAAAGATAATCTTTTAAAATCACTTCAAAAAAAGGAAGAAAGAGTAATCTTAAATATTTGCAGAATAATAGTTCTTCTTGGAAGTGAAGAATTTTGGGAAGAATTTGAAAAACTTACAGGATTATCTCTAAGGCCTTTTTATGATAGTCAAATTTTAAATTCAACTGAAATAAAAAAAAGACTTTTTAAAAAATTAAAAGCTCCTTTTGGATTTACCTCTAAAACCAGATTTGTTAAACTTTTTATAAACATTTATCAAAACTTAGAAATAGCTATCAAAGAGTTTTTAAAGGAATTAACGGAGGTTAAAAATTACTATCTTCAACTGAAAAAAGAAACTCAAAATTTTTATCATAGGTTTAATCTTCCAGCTATTTTAAATTTCTTTAGAAAGCTTGAAGGTATAAGTTCTGACATAGGGCCTATTGAACCTGTTGAACAAACATACCAGGCTTTAGCAGAAATTTTAAAAATAGATATACCACCTTCTCCTGAGAATAAGGTTGAAAAGATTGTTCCTATTCCTAAATTTTCTGAAATTTCTTCTGAAATTATAAAATTAGCCAAAAAGGCTTACGAAAAACATCAAAAAGAGGCTAAAGAAATTATTGATCTGGTTTATAAAAAAACTTAAAAATTATATAGAAGAATTTAAACTTTTTAGAAAAGAAGATAGGGTTTTGGTTGGAGTTTCTGGGGGTATTGATTCTATTTCTCTTTTAGAAGCGTTATTTATTTTGCAGCAAGAATATCATCTTAAACTTTTTGTTTCACACTATGACCATAAAATTAGAAAATCCTCTATTGAAGATGCCCTTTTTGTTTATAAATTCTGTAAAGAAAGAAATATTCCTTTTTTTTACACTGCTTGTTGTGTTTCTGTATATGCTAAAAAAGAAAAAATAAGCTTAGAGATGGCTGGAAGAGAATTAAGATATAATCTTTGGTATGATTTGGCTAAAAAATACGATTTTCAAAAAATTGCTTTAGCTCATCATTTAGACGACCTGATAGAAGAAATTTTTTTAAAGTTGATAAGAGGTACTGGGAAAAGAGGACTTGCTGGTATCCCTATAAAAAGGGAAGATTTAGTAGTAAGACCTTTTTTGTTTTTTACCAAAGAAGAAATAAAACAATTTGCTTTAAAACAAAAGCTTAGCTGGAAAGAAGACATAACTAATAGAGATGTAAGATTTTTAAGAAATAAAATCAGACACTTTCTTATTCCTTTTTTAGAAGAAAATTTCAGTAAAAAAATTAAAGAAAATATTAAAAAAACGGTTTTTATCATTGCAGAAGAAGAAGAATTAATTGAAGAATTAGCTCAAAAAGAATTTGAAAAGGTAAAAATTTATTTAGAAGGAGACCTTGCATTAAAATTACCTGAATTAAAGTTTCTTTCCCCTGTATTGAGAAAAAGAATTTATTTTTTAGCTTTTAAAGAAACTCGCATTCCTCTTTTTAGAATTACCTATTCTCACCTAGAAAGTTTAGAAAATCTTGTTACTAAAAGTAGCAAAGGTCCTGTGTATTTACCAGGAAATTTTTTAGTTTATAGAGGTCCTGGGTATCTAAGGTTTACTAAAAAACTTTTTACCTTACCTTACTTTGAAACCACAATAAAAGGAGAAGAAGAAATAGAGCTTCCCTTTAACCAGAAAATAAAAGTCTATAAAGTGTTTTTAGAGACACCACAAAAGATTTCTGAATTTAAAGGTATGATTTTTTCAGCTAAAAAACTTTCCTTTCCTTTTATAGTAAGGAAAAGAAAACCTGGAGATACCTTGTTTATTCCTTCTATTGGACACAAAAAGTTAAAAAAATTTTTGTGGGAAAAAAATATTCCCTCGTATGAAAGAGACAGGATTTTAGTTATTGAACATCAAGATAAAATAGTAGGAGTATGGAAATTATATCTTCATCCAGAATATCAGATTAAAACTTTTCCCGAGGAAGGTATAGTTGTTGAAATTGTTAGTTGACTTGAGTACTTTTTTAAAATATAATTTAGTAAAGCTATATAACAAGGAGTTTTAATTTTGATATTATTTACTAAATTTTTTAGGATATTTATTTTTATTATTATTATTTTTATTGGAAAAATAAGTTTAGCTTACGAAGATTCGGTTGAAAAGAGGATAAATTTTTGGCCATTTTTAGTTTTTAGTAAAAACAAACTTACCTCCTATAAAAGATTAGAAATTTTGGGTCCTTTTTTTTACAAATATTCAGGAACTAAAGAAAATGGAACTTCTATAAGACCTGTTGTATCTTGGGTATCAATTTTTCAAGAAAAAAGAGCTTTTTTTCTTTCTCCGCTCGGAATTTATAGATCTGATCCAGAAAGTAAAACTTTGAAATTAGTTCCCTTGGTTTCACAAACTTCACCAAAAAGGTCCTCTGAAAGAGAGGCAGAAAGGGGGAAACACTTAGACTTTTTCCCCTTTTTTTGGGGAAAAACTTCTAAAAATCAAAGTTATGGGGGTTTTTTCCCTTTTTACGGAAAATTAAGAGAAAGATTTGGTAAAGAAGAAATTACCTTTATTTTATGGCCTCTTTATACTGAGGTAAAATATGAAGACTATGTTTCTAAAAATTATCTTTGGCCTTTTTTTAAAATCATAAAAGGAAAAGACCATCAAGGTTTTAAAATTTGGCCTTTTTATGGTAAATTTAAAGAAGGCCAAAAAAATAGAAGTTTTTTTTTATGGCCTTTTAATATAAAAGAAAGTGTCCATTATTCTGATGCTTCTTTTGAAGAAAAGTGGATACTTTTTCCCTTTTATATAAAGGAAACTTACCCCGAATTTTGGAGAAAAGTTATACTTTGGCCTTTTTTTCAAAAAGTTCAAGCTGAGAGTCCTTTATATAAGCAGATAGATGTTCCTTGGCCATTTTACAGAAAAATAGAAGGAGAAAACATACAAGGACTAAGAATTTGGCCTTTTTATGGATATGTTAAAAGAGAAGACAGTTTTGAGAGTTTTGCCTTTTGGCCTTTTTACTTTTATACTGAGAATAATTTTTCTAAAGGTAACAGAACTTTTTCTGAAAGAAATTACAGGATTTTTCTTTTTTCCAAAATTTATCAAGCATATGATAATGAAAGTTTAAGTAAAACCGAAATACGCCTCTGGCCGTTATATTATTCTTATAAAGAACCCCTTCAAGAACTACAAGTATCTTTCTTTCCAACTATTTTGCCTTTCTATGATGAAGGTGTGGAAAGAAATTATGCTCCTTTTTTTAAAATAGTAGAGTATTATAAAAAAGGTAACTATATTTTTTTAAAACTTCTCTGGGGACTTTATCGTTATGAAAAAGACGGAGAAAGACATATTCAAGAACTAGCTTTTTTGATAAGATTAGTTAAAGATGTAGATACTAAATATATAGAAATAGGAGAAGGGTTTCTAGGGTTGGGTAAGATAGAAGGGAAACCTGTGGTAAAGCTTTTTTTTATAAAGATAAAATTAAAATAGGAGGAAATTAACTGTGGCTATAAAAAGAGCAATTTATCCAGGTACTTTTGACCCTGTTACTAACGGACATCTAGACCTTATTAAACGAGCTCTCAATCTTTTTGACCATTTAATTGTAGCTATCGGAGAAAATCCAGCCAAAAAACCTCTTTTTACAGTAGAAGAAAGAATTTATATGATAAAAGAAGCTATTAAAGAAATTCCAGAACATCATAGAATAGAAGTAGACTCTTTTTCAGGACTTTTGGTAGATTTTGCCAAGAAAAAATCTGCTTGTGTAATTATAAGGGGGCTTAGAGCAGTCTCAGATTTTGAGTATGAAATGCAACTAGCTTTAATGAATAGAAAACTATCTAACAGTATAGATACTATTTTTTTAATGCCAAGTTTGAGATGGATTTTTTTAAGCTCTTCTATTGTTAAAGAAGCAGCTCAATTTGGAGGAAACATAGAGGACTTAGTTCCTCCTGTGGTTGTTCAAAAGTTAAAGGAAAAATTTTCAGTTTAATTGATAAACTATAGGAAGTCTTATTTTAACATCAACAGGAGGAAGCGGAAAAAGTTTAGCACATTTTTTGACTGTTTCAATAGCATTTTGATCTAAAATTTCATAGGAAGAGGTTTTTTCAATTACAAAATTAACCACTTTTCCTTCTTTAGTTAAAAGAAAAGATATAATAACTTTTCCTTCCCAACCCATTTTTCTTGCTAAATAAGGATAAGAAATATGATTCTGAACTATTTTAGAGATGATTCCCAATTTAGAGTGAAGATAAAGTTCTTCTGGTTTTAAACCTGTTCCAGAACTACTTCCTTTACCTACACCTGTTCCCTTACTTATGCTTTCTCCTTTTCCTCCTTTTTCACCCCCTCCACTACCTTCTTCAGCGCTTGACCTAGTTTCAGTATTTTTTATAAGTCCACCTTCCATTTCACCTTTGCCTACTTCCTCTTTGTTTATTGCTGTTTCCTCTATTTTACTTACTGTAGTTTTAGTATTGTAAGTATTTTCAGGATAATAAACTTTTTCAGGAGTTACTCCTTTTTTGAAAGAACTTGTTTTAAAAGAAGTAGTTTTTACTTTCTTAATTTCTTTTTTTTCACTATTTTCTTCTTCAAAGTTTCCACTACCTTTTTCTATCAAATCATAAGTACTTAAATCTATCTCTAAATACTTTTGAGATAAAGGTAAGGTCCAAGATACAAAATAAGAAAAAAATAAAATAAAAAGAAAATGTAAAAAAATAGAAAAAGTATAAGCTTTAACCTTAATACTCATTTTATTAACTCTGTTCTAATATAAGTCTTTTTGAAATCGCACTGTTTTAAAAGGTCAAGCACTTTTATTAATGACTGAACTTGAGCTGATTTATCTGCTAAAATAGCTATTTGAGAATCTCTATTTATATTTTTAATAATTTCTTCTAATTCAGAAAATTGAACCTTTCTTCCTTCAAAGAAAAAATCTCCATTTTGTTTGATAATAATTTGATAAGACCTTAAATTTAATGGTTGAGTTTGAGAAGCTTTGGGTAAATCAACACTAAGAGTTCCTTGAACTATAAAAGTAGCTGTAGTTAAAACTATGGTTAAAAGCACTAGCATTATGTCTACCAAGGGAATTACATTAATGGTGTCAAATTCCTTCTCTTCCATTTTCTATTTCCCAGAAGGTAATTTTTTCTCTTGCTTTTCTAAGTAAAAAATTATAAATAGCAGAAGAAGGAATAGCTACCAAAAGCCCTATAGCTGTAGCTTTTAAAGCCAAGGCTAAACCAACCATAATTTTCTTACTCTCTACCAGTCCCTCTTGTCCAATACTGTAAAAAGTTAACATAATTCCTAAAACTGTTCCTAAGAGTCCTATATAGGGAGCATTAGAAGCAATAGTAGCAATAAGATAAAGATTTCTAGTTAAATCTATCTCGAGCTCTTTTTTGTCTTTAAAATCGCGCAAGTTTACTTTTTTATAATAAAGAAACCTTTCAATTCCTATAGCTAAAGAAACTACACTGAGAATTAAAAGAAGCCCAATTACTCCGTAATCTACAATAAAATGTAAATACGCCATAAGATTTGTTTTATCTCTTAAATCTTATTGTGTCAAATTTTTATCAAAAGTAATACTAATACTTCTTTTATTTTTGTCAAGGAAAAAAATTTTTAAAAAAGTTTTTAATGGTAAAATTTTTTACCATAATAACCTAAAGATTTTTAAAAGTCAACCTTTAGTAAAGTCGCAATTGTTTAGCAAAATGCTTACTATTAAGTTCATCCAAATAAAATAAAAAAGTTAAATCAAAATCTTTAATATACCGTTAAAAATTTTTTAACAATTTTTTAACAAAATAAAAGTAAAATTTCAAAGACAATAAGATTTTTTAAAAAACAATTTAGGAGGTAAAATTATGAAAAGACTAAAGAGAAAAAAATGGAAAAAAGTTTTAAGGATTTTTAGTATTTTTTTGCCTTTAACGGTTTTTTCTACTAACCTTATGGCTTCAGAAAATTTTTCCGTGAACGACCCACTTTTAAAGGTTTTAATTAAAAAAGGTATCTTAACTGAACAAGAAGCTTTAGAAATTAAAAAGGAGGCTGAAAAGGAGGCTAAAAAAGAAAAAGAAGAAATAGTTAAAACTACAGCTGAAAAAATCCAAAAAGAGGGATTAGCTCTCCCTTCTGCACTTAAAGGATTAAAAATAGGGACTTTAACCTATATGGACTATTCTACAGGGGTATTACCTCATAGACCCGAAGGTAGTGAAATGAAAAAAAAAGGTTTTAGTTATTTTGCTTTGACCCGCGGTTATATAAATATTATAAAAGATGTTACTCCTTGGTTGTCATTTAGAATAACTCCAGATATAAGAGCAGGGAATGTAGATACAAATGATTTAAGATTAAAGTACGCTTATGCTTTATTTAAACTTCCAGATGTAGGATTTTTAACAGATATAATTTCTGAATTTGGATTAGGACATTTTCCTTGGCTTGATTTTGAAGAACAAATTAACCCCTACCGTATGCAAGGTTATATGGCTCGTGAGTTTGTAGGAACTTTTAACTCTGCAGACAGGGGTGTCTCAGTTGCTGGATATTTCGGTGGCAAATTAGATCCTCATTATGTAAAAAGGCTAACTGTTAATTATCCTTTAGCAGACCACTATGTTGGAAAATATGGTTCCTGGTGGATTTCTTATATGAACGGAGGTGGTTACGAAATGAAAGAGACTAATATGGGAAAAGCTTTAGAAGGAAGAATTACTATAAGACCCTTTGGAACTCAGACTGAAGGACTTTTACCTTTAGCCGGACTTCAATTAAGTTACTTTTTTATAAGCGGCAAGGGAGGAGAAAGAATAAAAGATGTTACTGGAAATACTCAATTTTTCAGAAAATCCTCTTATCCCAGATATGATGTGCATTTGGGAATGCTTTCCTATCAACATCCGTGGTTTGTGATAACTCTACAATATAGTCAGTCCTACGGAAATCACAAAGGAAGTTGGGTAGTATCTACTGATACTTTACCTGGAGGAGAAAAAGTATTAAAAACTAAACAATGGTCAGTTTTTTTAGATGTAGCTATGCCTTTCCACAACAAACTTCACCTTTTTGCCCGTTATGATTGGTTTGACCCCAATGATAATGTAAAAAGATTTTATGACCCTTCTACTAGAAGTTGGATTCTTGGAAAAGATGATACTTCTAAACACTACATGATAGGATTAGCTTATTATCTTTATAAAAGTAATATTTTAATGCTTAACTTTGAGTGGATGGATTATGAAAAATATTATAAATTAGGAACTACTAATGATTTTCGTAAAATGGGTTCTTATGACCCGAATGGAAAACATAACTTAAAAGGTGCCTTCAGAGTTCAAACGGTAGTTCAAGTAAAGTTTTAAAAACTAACTACCCCACACCCTCAAATTAAAGCCTTCCCGCTATTTTAAAAAGCGGGAAGGTCTTTATTTTTCTAAAAATATTCTTAAAATTTTTTAAAAATGAATTTCATTTTAGAAGGTTCTCTTAAAGGTTTAAATAAATGGCTTCGGTTTCTTGGTTATCGAACAGAAATTTGCGAAAAAAAAATTACTAAGGAAACCCTTCTTCAGAATAAAGATAAAGTTTTTTTAATTACTAGCTTAGAAACTGCAGAAATAGCTAAAAAAATAGGAGTAAAATTTTTACTCCTACCTAAAGAAAATCTTAAGACTCAACTCTTTATGGTTATAACTAAATTTAATTTAACTCCTAAGCTTAAATTAGACCTCTGTAGTCTTTGCGGAGAAAAACTAATTCCTGTCCAGAAAGAAAACTTTAAGGATGAAATTCCGCCTAGGGTATATCAAAGTATTAATAAATATAACTACTGTTTAAAGTGCAAAAAACTTTACTGGGAAGGAGATCATATAAAAAGGCTTAAGGAAAAATTTAGGAAACTTCTTTCTTTAAACGTTCAATCAAAAGATTAAGAATTTTCTCTGCATCTCCAATTAAGGCTAAATTAGCCATTTTTACTAAGGGTGCAGATTTGTCTATATTTATAGCCACTATATACTCTGACTGTTCCATCCCTGCTGTATGTTGCAAAGCTCCAGAAATTCCAAAACCTATATAAAGTTTTGGTTTAACGGAAACTCCACTTATTCCAATCATTCTTTTATCTTCAATAAAGCCCTCATGACAAACAGGTCTGGTCCCTCCTACTTCTGCAGAAATAAGTTTAGCTAATTCAAAAAGTTTTAAAAAGTTTTCTTTTCTTTTAAGACCTCTTCCTCCAGCTAAAACTATCTTAGCAGAACTAAGAGGTAAAATTTCTTTTTTTGTATAGTTTACTTTTCTTATTTTTATACTACTTTTCCAAGAAAAATTTTCAGGAAAGACAATTTCTCTAAAAAGAGGTTCTTTTTCACCTTCTTTTATACTAAAAGCTCCTAAAGAAATGGTTGCCATTACAGGAATAGTTTTACAGACAAGTTTAGCTATAATATTTTCGCCATAGGTTGGTCTTGACATTATGATCTGACTATTTTCAACTTCAATTTTATTTACATGTGCACAAAGACCTAGATTTAAAATTCCTGCTATTCTTGGAGCTAAGGATAGTCCTCTTAAAGTTGCTGGAAAAAAGAAACCTAAAGGTTTAGAATTCTCTATTAACTTTACTAAAACTTTAGTATAGAGGTCTTCTCTAAAGTGTTTAAGTTCTGGATGTAAAATAAACCAGACTTCATCTGCTAAAATTTTTTTAAGTATCTTTAGATCCCTAAAACTGTCTAGTTCCTCTCCTAAGATAACTAAAATTAATCTTTTTCCTAATTTGTAAGAAACTTCTTTTAAAGGAGTTAGGATTTCTAAACTTGAAGGATGAAGTTTGTCTTGAAAATACTCCCCATAAGCTAATATATTTTCTTGAGGAACTTCTTCTAAAATGATTTTTTCCATTTTCAAACCTCTTTATTTAATAATGCCTTTTTCTTTTAAAAGATCTATAAGTTTTTCTACTAAAACTTTAGGTTCATCTTCTATAATAATTCCTTTAGCTTCTACTTTTTTTTCTTCCACACTTACCACTTGGGTAGGAGAACCTTTCAATCCTACTTTTTCTTCTTCTACTTTCAAGTCTTGAGCATTCCAGAAAAGTGGTTCTCTATTTTTAACTTCTAAAATTCTTTTAAGTGAAGGAGGTCTAACATAATTCAAACTGGTAGAGACGGTTGCTAAAAAAGGACCTTCTACTTCTACTTCTTCTTCTCCATAATCTGTTTCTCTTATTACTATCCAGTGGTCATTTTCTTTAAAAATTTCTTTTACAAAAGTTATAGAAGGGATATTTAAAAATGAAGCAGTTTCAGGTCCTACCTGAGAAGTTTCGCTATCTATAGACTTTACTCCCATAAGAATTATAGAAAAAGGAGAAATTTTCTCAATTGCTCTTGCAAGTACATAGCTAGTTCCTAAAGTGTCCGAACCCGCGAAAAGTTTATCTGAAATTAAAATCATTTTATCTGCCCCGAGAGCATAAGCTTGTTTGAGAATAGGAATTACATTAAAAGGTCCCATAGAAATTACTACTACTTCCGATTTGTATTTTTCTTTTAGCTGAACAGCCATCTCCAAAGCATATCTGTCATAAGGATTTAAAATCAAGTCCATGCTTTCTCTTTTTAAAGTATAGGTTTCGGGGTCAACTTTTACAGTTCCGGGTTTAGGAACTCCCTTTATTCCTACTATAATCTTTTCCATAAAAGACTCCTCTTTACTTTTTATAAAATTTTAGCAGGTCACGGGAAATAATATTTTTTTGAATTTCATTAGTGCCTTCATAAATTTGAAGACACTTAGCATCTCGAAAGTATTTTTGAACTGGGTAGTCTCTCATATATCCGTATCCTCCCATCATTTGGATAGCTCTTTCAGTAACCCACATGGCTGTATCGGAAGCATAATATTTGCTCATAGCAGAAAAAATAGAAATTTCTTTAGCTCCACTATCTATGTATCTAGCTACATTGTAAATCAAAGCTCTTGCGGCTTCAACTTTAGTTGCCATCTCAGCAAAGATATGGCTTACTGCTTGAAAGTTATAAACTGGTTGACCAAACTGAACCCTAGTAGTAGCATGTTTAAAAGCAACCTCAAAAGCTGCCTGAGCAATTCCTAAAGCTTGAGCTCCTACTCCGCATCTTCCATAGTCAAGGGTTCTTAAGGCTATAATAAAACCCATTCCCTCTTTTCCTAAAAGACGAGAGCTTGGTATTCTACATTCGTTAAAAAAAAGTTCGGTAGTAACCGAAGCCCTGAGTCCCAGTTTTTTTTCTTTTTTACCTACAGAAAAACCAGGGTCATCTTTTTCCACTATAAAAGCACTTGCTCCTCTAGCACCCTTAGCAGGGTCAGTAATAGCAATTACTATATAAAGGTCAGCTATTCCTCCATTAGTAATCCATTGTTTTAAGCCGTTTAACACATAGTAGTTTCCTTCTTTTTTAGCTGTTGTTTTTATAGCAAAAGCATCACTTCCTGCTTGAGGTTCGGTTAAAGCAAAAGCACAAAGTTTTTCTCCTTTAGCTATGGCTGGTAAGTACTTTTCTTTCTGTTCTTTTGTGCCATAAAGAAGAATAGGATAAGCTCCTAAAAAAGAAGCTGCATAAGTGGTAGAAACTCCAGCACAAAAATAAGAAAGATTTTCTACAGCCAAGCAAAGCTCAAAAACCCCCCATCCAAGGCCTCCATATTCCTTAGGAATAACTATGCCAAATAAATCCGCATGAGATAAAGCCTTAATAGGCGTGTAGTCAAAAATTTCCTTTTCGTCCCATTCCAAAGCATAGGGCTTTATATATTCTTCTCCTATTTGTCTTACCAGTTCTACCAAAAGTTTTTGTTCTTCAGTAAAATAATACTCTAACATAAATTACTCCTTTTTCTAACATAAATTACTTCTTTTAAAAACTTCTTTACTTATAAGTTCAAAAATATGAAAAGCTAAATGTTCTTTAGAAAAATTGGTTAACTTCTTTTTTTCTTTAGTAGAAGTATAAATTGTAAAATCTGAAACATCTTTTCCCATAGTAGATAAAGGATTAGCTACTATAAAATCAAAATTTTTTTCTTCTTTTTTAAAAAGAGCGTATTCTTCTAGTTTTGAAGGTTCATCTAAAGCAAAACCAACAGTTATCTGATAAGGTTTTTTTATTTGTGATAAGGTTTTAGCTATATCTTCAGTAATTTCAAACTCTATTATTAATTTTTCAGTTTTTTTTAACTTTCCTGGATAAAAAATTTTAGGTCTAAAATCGCATGGCGCAGCACTAAAAATAGCAATATCACATTCTGGAAAAATTTCTAAACAAACATCTAACATCTCTTTAGTGGTTGAAACTTCATAAACCTTAGGATAAGGAATGTCTGAAAAATAATTAAGTTTGGGAAACTCTGCTAAAGTTTTAGAAAAGCTCCACACTAGATGTACTTCAGCACCTCTGTAGTAAGCTTCTTTTGCTAAAAAATAAGCTGTTTTACCAGAAGAAGCATTAGTAAGAAATCTTACTTTATCTAGGGGCTCTCGAGTAGGACCTCCAGTAATAAGAATTTTTTTTCCTTTTAAAGACTTTTCTCTAAAATGGGCTTTTACTACTTCTACTATTTCAGAGGGTTCTGGAAGTCTCCCCTTTCCTACTTCACCACAAGCTAATTCTCCTTCAAAAGGTTCGTAAATTAAGTATCCAAAATTTCTTAATTTTTTTAAATTTTCTTGAAAAATAAGATTTTCCCACATGTTTACATTCATAGAAGGGAAAAGGTATACAGGGGCTTTGGTTGCTAAAAGAGTTGCTAAAAGAAGTTCATTTGCTTGGCCAGAAGCAAGTTTAGAAATAAAAGAAGCAGTTGCTGGCAAAACGAGTATTACTTCACTAAATCTTGCAAGTTCTATATGAGGAATTTTACCATTTTCTACCTTAAAAAAATCCTCATCCGTATAGGTCTTCTGGCCGCTTAAAGTAGAAAATACTATAGGAGATATAAATTTTTGAGAAGAATTAGTCATCACTACCTTAACACAAGCACCAAGCTTGGTTAAAAATCTAACTACTTCACAAGCTTTATAGATAGCAATACCACCACAGACTCCCACAAGAATTTTTCTATCCTTAAGAATTTCAGACATCCTTTACTTTACTCCACTTAAAACCGCAACAATACGAGTTTCTGTAAATAAAGTACCTTCAGAAATACTTATAAAAGCGTATCCTTCAGGCCTTTTAAATGCTAAAAATATAACTTTAGAAGCAAAACTTCCTATTTCTTCCCAACCTTGAGCTTTCATTTGAATCCTAAAAAACTCTACTAAAGAACTTCCACTATATCTTCCAGTAAAAACAAGAGTTCCAGTTAAAAAATTTCCGGTTTTAAAAAGAGCACTTTTATCTGATTGATAATTTAAGTCCTTTAAGACAGGAATATAAGGAATAGGAAAACTTAAATTTCCAACTTCTTTACTTACCTTAGGTTCAACTACTTCTACCTCTTGAGTAAGTCCACAATTCACTCTATTTAAAAACCCCAAGTTAAAAAGAACAAAACTTATAAAAATAAATAAAATTTTTTTCATTTTTAACCTCCTTATACTTAAACACTAAAGGATTTCTTCCTTAGTACAATTCTAAATAAAAGTCTTCTTTCTGTCAAGAAAGTGTATAAAGGCTGTTTTTTAAAAATTACTTTCCCCTATGCTTCCAAAGCCTAAGTCACCTAAAAAATCTAAAAGTCTTTCTTTTTAATAAAATAAATAAACTAAAGGAAGTAAAGATAAGTTGAGTATTATAAATATTGTAGTTTTACACTTTTATGTTAATTTAAAAATCTAATTCTTTGAAAGGGGGTAAAAGTATGGAGGAAGCTAGAGAACTTCCTGTTTTACCAACTAAAAAGTTAGAAAAGTTAACTATTAAGGAATTAAGAGAAATTGCTCTTCAAATTCCAGAAATTCAAGGTGTTCACGGAATGAATAAAGAAGAGTTAATTTTAGCGCTTAAAAAGATTTACGGAATACAGGAAGAGCCTAAAAAAGCAGGAGAGTCTATAAGAGAAATAAAAGCTAAGGTAAAGAAATTTAAAGCTTTAGCTGAAGAGGCTAAAAAAAATAGAGATTGGGAAAAATACGAAAGATATAGGAGACTAGCAAGTAAATTTAAAAAAAGAACTCGCAGATTAGCTAAAGAAGTAAGGTAAAACTAGTATGAAAACCGAGGCTCTTAAAGAAACTAATTTTTTAGAAGTACCTTTACTTAAAAGAGGTAAAGTTAGAGACATTTATGATCTTGGAAAATATCTTTTAATTGTAGCTACGGACCGCATTTCTGCTTTTGATGTAGTATTACCAACGCCCATTCCTAATAAAGGAAAAATTTTGACTCTTATGACTCTTTTTTGGTTTGATTTTTTAAAAGATATAGTCCCCAATCATGTGATTACTGCTAATGTAGAAGAATATCCAGAAATTCTTAAACCTTATAGGAAGCTTCTTTATCAAAGAAGCATGATAGTTAAAAAAGCAAAGGTCATCCCTGTAGAATGTATTGTTAGAGGGTACATAACTGGTTCTGCAATGAAAGAATATCAAAAAACTGGAAAAGTATGCGGTATAAAACTTCCTCCAGGTTTAAAAGAAGCAGAAAAACTTTCAGAACCCATCTTTACCCCCTCAACTAAAGGAGAAATAGGAGAACATGATGTAAACATCACTTTTGAAGAAATGATAAATTTAGTTGGAAAGGAAATAGCAGAAACATTGAGAGACCTTTCCTTAAATATTTACCAGAAAGCTTCTTCTTATGCAGAAAATAAAGGAATTATTATAGCAGATACTAAATTTGAGTTTGGTTTTGATTCTGAAACTGGAGAAATTATACTTATTGATGAAGTTCTAACTCCAGATTCTTCAAGATTTTGGCCTATGGAGACTTATCTTCCAGGTAAACCTCAAGTAAGTTTTGACAAGCAATTTATAAGAGACTGGCTAAAAGAAGTTGGCTGGAAAGAAGGAGAACCTCCCCCTGAAATACCTCCCGAGATAGTGGAAAAAACTTATAAAAAATATCTGGAAGCACTTATAAAACTTACAGGCAAAACTTTTTAAAAATTTTAAAAAGTGTGTGGCTTTTTACTAAAAGTAAAAATTGAAAAAATTAACTTCAAAGACCGAACATATTGTTTTTCCTTTCCTAAAAGAGATTCTTTTCTTTTAGAAAGTATTCAAAAGTTTGGACTTCTTCAACCTCCTCTACTTTTACTTTCAGAAGAAAATTATAAAATAGTTGCAGGAGAGGGAAGAATATTAGCTTTAAAAAAACTTGAACATGAAGAATTTCCGGCTTTGGTTATCAATGCTAACACTCCTTCTTACCTACCTCTTTTGCTTTCCTTAGAAAGTAATCTTTTTAGACCGCTTAATCTTGTTGAGAAAGCGGAATTTTTAAAAAGAGCCAAAAACTATTTTTCTTTAAAAGAAATTTTAAAACTTTTACCTAAACTTGGTTTTAGTCAGAATTATCATTGGATTGAATTTTTAGAAAAAGTAGATTCTTTAGATGAAAAATTCAAAATTTTTCTTCTGGAAGGTAAACTAAATCCTCAGATTATAGAATTGTTTACTTCTTTAGAAAAAACTTTTCAAGAAGAATTTTTAAAACTTGTTAATGAACTTAAACTTTCTTTTAGCGAACAAAGAGAAGTGTTACAAAAACTTTTAGATTACCGTAAGAGAAAAGACCTTTCAGAACTTTTACCTCAGGAATTAAAAGAAATTCTTAAAGAGGAAGACTTTAATAAAAGAAAAACTAAATTTTTTGAAAAACTTAAAGAACTTTTATTCCCAAATTACACAAAAAGGTTAAAAAAAATAGAACCTGTAATCCAAACTTTTAAAAAAGAAAAAATAGAGCTTATTTTAAGTCCTTTTTTAGAAAAAAAAGAAATAGAAATTCGTTTCAAAGTTAAAAATCTTGAAGATTTAGAAAAGAAGGTTAATTTTTTAAAAAAAGAAAAATTAGAACTTTTTTTTAAAGAAAATGCTTCTTAAAGAAGTTTGTAAGGAAGATATTATTCTAGAACGAGCTTATTGTCACATAACTAAAGGTTGCTATAAAGCAAAACTTCTCTTAAAAGTAAACCTTCTTCCTTTTCTTCCTTATCTAAGAGCTAGGGTTAAGGTTCTTTACTTTGAACCTAACGAAATTTTAGTTTTTAAGTGGTTTAAAAGTGAAAAAACTTATAATGTAGCTATAAACAATAATACCTTAGCAGTAGAAATTGTAGAAGACCGAGAAGAAGCTTTAGAAATATTTAAAGAAATAATTAATTTCGTAAATTTGACCTGGGAAGAAAGAAATCAAATTGTTCCTAATATTAAACCTGTTAAGAGACCTCCTGTTCTTGAAATTTATAAACATCTTCCTAAAACTAACTGCAAGGCTTGTGGAGAGGAAACTTGTCTTGCCTTTGCAACAAAACTTGTTATTGCTGAAAAAGAAGTAGATGAGTGTCCAGAAATAGTTAAAGATCCTGAACTTTTACAATTCTTTAAAGTACTTGTAGAATAAATATTTAAAACGATGTTTACAAACAAACAATATTTTTGATTTAAAAAATGAAGCTTGAACCAGTTGAATGTTACACTAAAGAAGCTGTATATAGAGCAGTTTTTGAGTCTAATTTTGACCTTGTTCCATTTATTCCTTATATAAGAACTCAAACTAAAACTTTAATTTACGAGCCTCAAAGTATGTTAATATTTAAATGGGGATCTTTAAACACTAAAAAAAACTATCAAGTAGCTTTAAGAAATAAAGAAATAAAAATTGGTTTAGTAGAAGACCGGACCGAGAGACAAAAAATAGGTGAAGAACTTTTAGAATTTTTGACTCAACTAATATCAAAAAAAGAAACACTTTCTCCTAGTTGTGAACCTGTTAAGAGACCTCCTGTTCTTGAAATTTATAAACATCTTCCTAAAACTAACTGCAAGGCTTGTGGAGAGGAAACTTGTCTTGCCTTTGCAACGAAATTAAATCTTTTAGAAGTTGAACTAGAAAATTGTCCCGAAATTCTTAAAAATATTGAAAATTTATGAAAAACTTAAGTTCTTGATGGAAAAAACTTTTTAAAAAAATTTCAAATATGAAATTGAATATTTATACTACTCTTTTTAATAAAGATTATGTTTTTAGAGTCCTTAGAGTGGCAGAACTTAACAAACTTCCGGTTTTAATTTTAGGTGAAGTAGGAACAGGTAAAACTCAAATCTTTTTTGATTATGTAAGGTCACTTAGCAATGGAACTCCTCCTTTTAAAGTTTTTATAAGGCAACTTCATTTTGATACCCGAGCTGAAGATTTACTTGGATTCCTTTCTCTTCCTGAATTTAAACAAGGGAAAGTAGTAAGAATAGGAGGGATTCAAGAAGCTGAATACATTCTTCTTGACGAAATTGATAAAGCCAGTTCTTCAGTAAGAAATCTTTTTCTTTCGGTTTTAAGAGAAAAAGCAGTGTTTGATGGAAAAGAGTTTGTACCTTGTAATTGGAAACTTCTTGTTGGCACTACTAATAAAAGCGAATTTGACGAAGAAGACCAGGCTTTTATAGACCGAAAGAAAAAGATAGATC